>JAUUZX010000083.1 GCA_030592025.1 bacterium
AGGCGCAAAGATGCCCCCGGAAAAGCCCGAGCCCAGGGTGATGTTCACCGCCAGGAGCTTGACCACCACCAGCAGGAGCATGAGCCAACCGGCCAGGCGTCCGTCCAGCAGGTCGACCATGGTGCCGTAGCCCACGCCGTACACCTGGGGGAAGACCATGAGCAGCAGGCCCAGCAGCACGCCGCCGGCCGCGGGCTGGAGCCAGGCCGGCAGAGGCATCCGCTCCAGCAGATCCTCACTGGCGTAGAGGGATTTGACGTAGACCAGGGCCAGCAGCCCCACCAATGCGCCCAGCACGATGTAGAGGGGCAACTCGAGGGGTCCGCCGAGGTTGAAATCCGGCACGGGAAAGGCCGGCGTGTCCCCCAGGAACTCGCGGCTGATGGCCGTGGCGGTGACCGAGGCCACGATGACCGGCGCAAAGGTCACCACGGCGAAGTCGCGCATGAGGATCTCGAGGGCGAAGAAGGCACCCGCGATGGGCGCGTTGAAGGTGGCCGCGATGCCGGCCGCGGCGCCGCATCCGATAAGGGTGCGCAGGCGCTGGGGCGAGAAGCGCAGCCACTGGCCCAGGGAGCTGCCCATGGCCGCGCCGATCTGGACGATGGGGCCCTCGCGGCCCACGGAACCGCCGACGGCGATGGTCAGGGCGCTGGCGACGATCTTGACCGCCGCCACCACGGGCCGGATCACGCCCTTGCGGAAGACCATGGCGCCCAGGACCTCGGGCACGCCGTGGCCGCGGGCCTCCCGCGCGCCGAAGTGGACGAGGGGGCCGACGATCAGGCCGCCGACGACGGGCAGCAGCAGGCGGCGCCACCAGGGCACCGCCTCCAGCAGGGCGACGGTGTGCTCGCCGTGGCCGATGGCCAGGCCCTGGAACACGTCCACGAGCCACCGGAAGAGGATGGCGCCGAAACCACCGACGAGGCCCACGACGACGGCCACCACGACCATGATGGTGGTCTCGTCGGGCTCGAAACGCTCGACCACGCGAAAAAGACTGTGGCGCACGCGGCTGTATCCGCGCCGCCCCGCTTCGGTTGCCATGGTCCTGCTCCGGTTCGGAAGGCTGCGACCCCGGTGGGCCGCCCTTGGGTGGCGATGGTCCGGGCGCAATACTGGTTCACGTCGCCGTGGGCGTCAACCCCGCCCCCGCGGGCGACCTTTGTCCTTGGCCGATCCGGCGACCAAGCCGATACTGTCGCCAAACTCCATCCCCCTTGAAACGAGGCAGCATGAGCACGGACAGCCCCGACGCCCTCCTCCGGTCCCTCGACCTCGCCCCCGGCCTGTGGCAGGCGGAATTCCCCTCGGGCTTGAAGCTGCTGATCCGCCAGGACCACCGCTCCCCCGTGGCCGTCTGCAACGTCTGGGTCCGGGTCGGGTCGAACCGCGAGCCGGACGCCATGCGGGGCTGGTCCCACGGTATCGAGCACATGCTCTTCAAGGGCACGGAGCGGCGCGAGGAAGGCGCCTTCGCCAGGGAGGTGGCCGACGCCGGCGGTGCCACCAACGCAGGGACAGGGTACGAGACCACCAACTACCACATCACCGTCCCCGCGGACCAGCTCGAGGTGGCCGTGGACATCCTGGGCGACACCCTCTTCAACGCGAACTTCGACGCCGAATCCCTCGACGCCGAGCGGCAGGTCCTCGTCCACGAGAACCACATGTACGACGACCAGCCCTCCGGTTACGGGGTCACCTGGCGCTGGGGCATGGAGACCGCCCTGGACGTCAGTCCCTACCGCCACCCCATCGGGGGGCTCGACGCCAACCTCCGCGAGCGCAACCGCGACGACATCCTGGCCTTCTGGCGCTCGGCCTACCGGCCCGACAACATGACCGTGGTGATCGTCGGCAACGTCGACCCGAACCGCGCTCTCCAGCTGGTCCGCGACCACTTCCCCACGGCCGCCGACGCCGGGCCCACCCCCGTGACCGACCCCCGGGTGGCCATGGTCGCCGCGCCCCCCGTCGAACCCGTCCACGACGGGGCCCGCTGCCGGGTCGAGTACGGCGAGATCGCCAAGGCCTACGCCAAGCTGATCCTGCCCGCACCGGGGGAGAAGAATCCGTGGCGCGACGTCCTGCCCGTGGTGCGGCGCATCCTTGGCGACGGACGCAGTTGCCGCCTCTACACGCGGGTCCAGGAAGAACGGCAACTCGTCGACGACATCGACGCCTCCGCCGAGACCGGCCCCCGCGAGGGCGTCATGATCATCGAGTTGGAGACCGACGCTCCGCGCCTCGCCGAGGCCCTCGTCGCCACCGCCGGTGTCCTGGCCGAACTGAAAGGCGGCGACGCCACCGGCGACGAATGCGACCGGGCGGCGCACCGTGTGCTCGGGGCCCATCTCTTCGGCACGGAATCGGTCCAGGGCCAGGCCACGACCCTGGGCTACCACGACAGCCTCGACGACCTGGCCGGCGCCTTCGACCTGCCCCAGCGCATCGCCGCCGTGACCCCGGCCGACGTGACCGCCCTGAGCCGCGAGCTCTTCCGCACATCGTGCCTCACGGCCATGATCTACCTGCCCCAGGGCACGAACCCGGCCGACCACGGCATCCCCGTGACGGGCGAGGATCTGGCGGAACTCCTCGGCCCTGTCCTGGGCGCGGACGAGGATACCGGCCCGCCCCCCACGCGCCCGCCCCGGCCCGCGGTGATCCACCGCGCCGCTCCGGGAGCGGACGCCGACCCGGGCTTCCACTGCGAGCGTCTGAACTGCGGCGTCGAGGTGGTCTGGCGCCGGGATCCCGCGGTGCCCGTCGTGGCCATGACCATCGTCGCCACCGGCGGCGCCGTGGACGAGAGCGCCGCCGACTGCGGTCGGACCACCCTTCTGCAGCAGGTCCTGGTCAAGGGCGCCCGCGGCCTCTCGGCCCAGGAGTTGCATGGCACCCTGGAGAGCGACGGGGCGTCCCTGTCGCCCCGGGCCGAGCGCGACCACGTGGGGCTGGTGCTCGTGGGTCTGGCCGACCGCTTCGACCGGCCCCTGGCCCTGGCGGCCGACGTCCTGATCACTCCGGATCTCGCCCCTGCCGAGATCGACCGGGAGCGCCGCCTGGCCCTGGCCCACTTGGAGGCGGTCCAGGACGACCCCTTCCAGGCGGCGGCCCTGCGCCTGCGGGCCCTCCTGTACGGTGACCATCCCTACGGGCGACCGGTCATGGGCACCCCCGAGGGGCTGGGCAACGCGGATCAGGACGCGCTGCGCCGACGGCACGCCGGCATCTGGACCCGGCGCAACGCGCGAGTCGTGGTGTCCGGGGATATCGACCCGGACCGGTTCCTGCCACGACTGGACGAGCTGCTGTCCGGTCTGCCTGCCGGCCAGGAGACACCGTCCCCCACCCCCGGTGCGGTCCCCTCCTCCGGGGAACAACTTCAGGAGAGGATGGTGCGGGACCAGAAACAGAGTGTCGTGCTGCTGGGCTGGCCCGGTGCCCACGATGTCCAGGACAACCGGGCGCCCCTGCTGCTCCTGCGCCAGGCCCTCAACGGCCAGAGCGGCCGGCTCTTCGAAAGCCTGCGCAACCGGCGCTCCCTGTGCTACAACACAGGCATCGTGGGCACCGCAGGCTTCGGCCAGGGCATGATCCTGGGCTACGTCCTCACGTCCCCCGAGACCGCCGACGAGGCCCGGGACGCACTGCGGGAAGAGCTCCTGAAGACCGCCGACGCACCGTTGACCGAGGATGAATTCAACCGGGCCCGGGTGAAGCTGCTGGGGAACCTGCTCATCGGGGACCAGTCCAACGGCGCCCGGGTCGGCCGCGCGGCGCGGGATCGGATCTACGGCCGTCCGGCTGCGGGGCTGGCTCCCCTGGTGGCGGAGGTGGAGGCCTGCACCCGTGACCAGGTCCAGGCCGCGGCGGCGACCTACCTCACGGCATGCGCCCCCATGGAGGTGATGCTGGGTCCGGCGACCACCTGAAAAAACGCCCGGCTCCCTGGGGAGCCGGGCGTCGGTTGTTCGGCGATTCGGCGGCTAGCCGCGGGTCACGTAACGGTCCGGAGCGGCGGACATATCGATGACCAGCGTCTGCTGGCTGAAGCTCGCCCGGTGGTGGGCGCCCTCGGGGACCCGGTAGTGGTCACCCGCCTGGTAAAGATTCGTTTCGCCGTCGATCTCCATGAGCATTTCGCCGGAGATGACCATGCCGCGCTGCTCGCAGTGGGCGTGGTCGGGCATGCTCACGCCCTCCTCGAAGATGAAAAAGACGACCTGCTTCTCGTCGTTCTGCAGACAGTAGCCCGTCACGCCGGATACGGGGACCTCGACGGCGGGCAAAGCAAGGATTTCCGGGGGAAGAATGCTAGCGGCAGGATGGGTCTGTGTGGAATCCATACGGGCCTCCTTGGTTGTGGGCTCTCGCACCCGGCCTCGGCCGGTTACCGGTCCGAGACCGGTATACATCCATGTTACCAGATCCGGCGGATTCCGCAACCGCGGGGTCAGCCGACATCCGGCGCGTAGTCACGCCCCCGCAGGGGCAGAATCGGCTTGCCGTCCACCATTTCCGCGACCAGGACGCGCCCCACGTAGAGGTCGTGATCACCGGCGGTGACCACGTTCTCCACCCGGCACAGCAGGCGGCCGCTGCAGCGTTCGAGGGCGGGCACGGTGTCCCCCATGATCACGTGGGGGGTCTCCGCCCACTTGTCGCGGTCGCGTCGGGAATGGAGTCCGAAGAGCCGGGCCTCGGCAACCTGGCCCTCGGCCAGGATCGAAACGGTGAACTCGCCGCCCGCAGTGAGCAGACCGTGGGTGTGCCGTTCGTGCCCCACGGCCACCAGCAGCAGTGGTGGGTCCATGGAAACGCGCGTGACCCAGGCAGCCGTCAACCCACCCAGGACGCCGTCCCTGGCGGCGCCGACCACCGTCACCGGGGCGTTCACGAGATTGAACACGTCGTCGAAGCGGGCGGCATCCCCGTTGGAGGGCGTCATGGTCTGGTCCCCCTCGGCGCCGGGCGCCGACTCAACCGGCCAGGTCGAACTCGGCGACGACCGGGAAGTGATCCGAAGGCAGGGCGGCGGCCCGATGCTCGAAGTCATGGAAGAGGACGCGCTCCACGCTGCGCAGGGTCAGCCGCGGACGGAAGAACACGTAGTCGATGCGCCGCGGACCGAACAGGAGGTGCCCCATGCGATCGCGCAGCCCCAGGCCCCGGAAGGTGGCGCCGTCGGCCTCACCGCCGCCGGCCTCGGACCAGGCGTCGAAGAGAGGCTCGCAATCGGGGCAACCCTCGCGCATGGCCCGGATCTCCGGCGAGCCGGCCACGGCGTTGAAGTCCCCGGTGAGGAAGACCGGCACCTGCGGCCCGTGCTGCTCGACCTTGCGCGCGATGTGCTCCCGCAATTGACGGGCGCTCCGCTGCCGATGCCACGGGTTGAGGGCCTCGAGGTGGGTCGTGCCGAAGACGAACACGCGGCCCGTCTCGGCCATGGAGAAGGTCGACCAGGTCACCAGACGCGGCCGCGAGCCCAGGTTGTACTGGGAAGCGGGGATCTCCGGGGTAGGCGAGAGCCACAGGGCCTCGTTGCTGTCCGGTGAATCCACGGGGCGGACGCGGTCGCGGCGGTAGAAGGTGGCGCAGTACCAGTTCTCCGCGGCGTCCGCACGCGCGGCGCCGAGGTTGCCCTCACCGACGAAATCGTAGTCGGGCAACAGGGAGGCCAGGTCCTCGAGCTGCTGGCGGTTAGCCTCCTGGGTGCCCATGACATCCGGCTGCACACGGTTGACCAGGCGCGCGACGTTGTTCCGTCGCAGGCGCCAGGGATGGCTGTTCTTCTTCTTGGTCGAGGTGAGGAGATTGAAGGTCATCACCCGCAGGATGTTCGAACTCACGTTGTCCCGTCTCCGGATCTGTCGCGGCCGCCGGACGGTGGGGCCCGGGCGGCTCATTATCGTGGGGAGCGGCTGATGCCGTCCTGTTGCCAACGCCGGTCGCGGGCGAAAGTTTCCGGTTCCCTGATTATCGGCAGATGCAGCCCGAAAATTGAGGCCTCATCCGGCGTCAGGTGAAGAGCCCGAGTTGGGGCGGCTCACCGGGCAGATCCAGGGCCTCCAGGACCCGGGGCACCCAGGACGAACGGTCCTCCGCCGGCAGGGGCAGGGCCGTCGCCGAAAACTCCTCCATCAGGTCGTCGATCAGCCGGTCGATGGCGAGCTGGAATTCGACCGACGTGTCGCGGGTGCCGTCGAAGGTCGGCGGCGCACTCACCGGTACCTTCACCAGCAGGGTGTAGGTGTCGAGCCAGGACCGGATGAGGGGCTCCAGGTCCGAGCGACGACCGGCCGCGTGGACCAGATACGCGTAGTTGTCGACAACCGACCGGTCGCAGATGATCGCGTCGTACGCTGCCGCGAGTTCGATCTCCTGGGCGACCTGCGTGTGCAGGATCCAGTTCTGCGCGCCCTCGGTGGTCTCGCGATTGATGGGCAGGGGGCAACTGCGCGCCACCTCCTTGACGAGATCGACACCGAAGTCGAGTCGCTTCAGGGCGGCTGCGAGTTCAAAGCAGAGGGTCGTCTTGCCCACCCCGTGGGTCCCGATGAACGCGATCTTCATGCCCGGCAATTTAGTCAGGTGGGCCCCGTCTGTCCAGACGACCAGCCGTTGCATGGGCCACCGGCGGACGTTAGGATGGCCACGTACGCCGTCCACGCGCCCAACCCGGGAGGCGGATCGAC
>JAUUZX010000086.1 GCA_030592025.1 bacterium
ATGGCCGGCAGCCGCATCGACGAGGTGCCCGCCGACCAGTTCAACCATTGCGTCACCGCGCTCAAGCTCGAGGACGGCACCTTCCGTATGTACGATCCGACCTGGGTGCCCTACAACAACGACATCTGGTCCAAGCTCGAGACCGAGCAGCACTACCTCGTCGGCACCCCCGACGGCGAAACCCTCACCAGCATCGCCTACAGCCCCCCCGAGGAGTCGCCCCTGAATGTCGTGCACGACGCTCGACTCGGCAGCGACGGCACCCTCGAGGGCAAGCTCCGCTTCGACGGCGGCGGGGCCTCGGACAGTCGTCTGCGCCGCATCGTCAACGGCCAGCGGCAGAAGGAACTGGACAGCCGCTGCGCCCGCCTGCTGTCGACCGTCAGCCCCCGCGTCGAAGGGGTCGTCTGCACCCACCACGCCACCGACGACTTCAGCGGCAACATGTGGCTCGAGATCACCTACCGCATCCCCCGCTTCGTCACCGAGATGGACGGCGCCCTGGAGTTCACGAGCCCCCTCATGCACCTGGTCGTGTCCGACGGGAACCTGTTTGGGGCGGCCCGCACCCACTGGGCCGATGAACGGCAGACCGACCTGCTGCTCTGGTTCACCCAGTTGCTGGACGCCACCGAGACCATCCGTCTGCCCAAGGGCTACCAACTGGACGACCCACCCGCGCCCGACGAGATCGACGAGACCTACGCCGCCTTCAACGGCAGTGTGGAGCTGGACGGGCGCGAGCTGACCGTCACCCAGCGGGCCGAAGTGCGGCGCCGCCAGATCCCGCCCGACGGCTACGCGGGGTTCAAGAAGGCCATGGACGCGTCCCGTGAATGGGGCGAGGAAGTCTTACGCTTCACCAAGGAGGGCAAGTGATGAACGCCCTGAAGATGAGCGTCCTGATCGCCCTGCTGCTGGCCGCGGGCACCGCGCCGGCCGCCGATCTCGGCAAGTCCGCCGGCCACGACCTGGACTCCCTGTGGAAGACCGCCCAGAAGACCTACGACCTCGAAGTCGAGGACGCGGTGGTGCTGCTGGAAAGCAGCACCGTCACCGTGGGCGACGAGGGCACCCTCGTCACCCGCGTGCACCGTGTGGTGTGGGTCGGCACCTCCCGCGGCATCCGCGAGTACGCCGACCTGCGCGTCCCCTGGAACTCGGACACCTCGACCCTGGACGTCGAGTTGCTGCGCACCTGGATGGACGGCCGCTGGTGGCCCGGCCCCCAGGTCATCAGCGAGACGGCCGTGGTCCCCACCCTGCCCCACGCCCTGGACCACGCCGACGACTACACGTCCATGCGCGAGACCATGCTCCTGCACGACGGCGTCGAGTTGCCGTGCATCATGGAGACGGCGTACACCATCGCCGAGCAGGGATCGCCGGCGGCCGGGGCGGACGGGTTGTTCGTGTTTCCCCAGCGGGACCCGGCCGTGTTGACGGAGTTGGTGGTGCGCGTGCCCCACGGCATGCACTTCGCCTGGGAAGCGATGAACGGCGCGCCCATGGCGGACGACGATGACGAGAACGGCGTGCGGGTGCTGCGGTGGATGACGAAGAAGTCGCCGGCGCTCACGCGGCCCCTGACCAGCCAACCGGCGGCCCATGAACCGGCGGTGGCGTGGTCCACCTGGGCGGACTGGGACACCCTCGATGCCGCCTGGAAGGAGAGCATTTCCGCCGCCGCGGTCCTCGGACCCGAGTTGGCGGCGGAGCTCGACGCCCACCTGGCCGGCAGCCTCAACCACCTGGTCGATACGGTGGAATTCTGGAATGAGTCCGTGCGGCCCGTCCATTACCCCTTCCGGCATTGGCGACTGGCCCCCCGCACCGCTGACCGCACATGGGAAACCGGCTATGGCCACCCGCTGGATCGTGCGGTGCTGCTCAAGGCCATGCTGGAGCACTCGACGGATTCGCAGCGGAGCCGGCATCGGGTCGAATGCGCCCCGGCCGAACACGGCTTCGGGGAGACCGCACCCGACCTGCCCCGGCTGTCCGGCTACGATGACCTCTATGTCGTGACGCGGTCCGGGAACTTCGTCATCGACGTCGACCACGGGACGATCCTCAGCAGGATCCCCCTGGACGTCTCCTGCCGCACGCCCTTCACGCAAACGGGCGCGTCCGGTGGTTCCCGCACACTGCGACTCAGCCTGGAGCCCCATGACGACGGGGGCTGGCAAGGCGATGGCCTGCTGATATTCCACGAGAGCATCGCCGTCGGGAAACGGCTTTTCGATGACCCGGACGCCAGGAACACCCTGGTGGAGAATGTGGTGGGCTCGATCCTGACCGGCTGCGAGATCGCCGACATCACATCGTTGGCGACCGCCTTCCGCTTCACGGTCACGATGCCGGAACTGCCCCTCGATCATCTCGACCAACCCGTGCTGGCGCTGGGTCCCTGGGACAATGGCGTCCTCGACCAACTCCCGGCGGATATCCACCTCCACGACGAGGCGCGGACCACGCCGCTGCGCATCCCGCGCAACCTGCGGGAAGAAGTGGAGCTGCGCCTGAAGGTCGATGACCGTTCGGTGCGGGCGCCGGAAGCCGTCCACATGACCGGCGCGACAGGCGTGTTCACGGTCGAGACCGGGACCGAGCACGGTTGGCTGACCGTGACCCGGACCCTCGATCTGTCCCAACCGGACGACGGTGTATCGCTGGACTGGAACGAACCCAATCGACACGTCCACGCAGCTTCCGCCTGGCCCGGCCTCCGTCAGCTCCTGCTCGAATCCCGGGAGCCCATCCACGGCCGGATCGTGTTCGAAGACTGACCCGCCCCGGCCGGTCCGGAGCGAACATGACGACGGCCCCGGTCTTGCGACCGGGGCCGTTCCTCGTTCGCCGGCAGCGATGGGGAAACCGCCTATTTCACGAGGGTCACCTTGAGGAGATCCGCCGTTCCGGCCGCCCGTAGTCGCACGAGATACATCCCGCTGGCCACGCGCGAACCGCGATCGTCCAGACCGTCCCACACCACCTCATCGGCACCGGCCCGCCGATCCTCGGCGATGAGGGTGCGCACGAGTCGTCCCTGCACGTCGTACAGGGCCAGATGGCAGGCTCCGTCCCGCTCCATTTCGAAGGCGATGGTCGTTTGGGGGTTGAAGGGATTGGGCGCCGCCGACACCAGGCGGGTGGCCTGGGGCATGGGCAATGGATCGTCGACCCCGGACACCCCCGAGGCCAACCACAGGGAATAGCTGCCGGCCTTGGCCAGTTCGCCGGCGTCGGTCTTCCACACCGCCAGGCAGAACGTCGACCCGGACGGCACGTTGACGTGCATGCGCTCGGTCACGCCGTCGCCCTCCTGCCAGGTGATGGCGCCGTCCACCACATCGGCCTTGCCGTGGTAGGTGCCGTCCGGGTGGAGAGACATGCCCCAGTCGACGTCGGTGTCGTTGTCCGTGAGGGTGATGAGCCACGGGCCGGGGTCGAGCACGTACTCGTGGAGGTTGAGCATGCGACCGGCGTCCATGGCGTACGGGCCGAGTTCGCCGGGGCCGGGGACGCCGCCCCAGGTGGAGCGCGCATCCTGGGCGTAGTAGCCCGCCACCGTGTTGTCCACGTCGTCCAGCACGCCGACGTCATGGGCGTGGTTGTCGGCGTAGAGATCGTTCACGAGGACGAACTCCACCTGGCCGTCGCCCGAGACGCTCTCGGCCAGGACTGCGGGGCCGAAACCGGCCTGGGTGCCGGACAGGGGTGCGTGGAGCTGGAGGTCGATGTCCAGCGCCGTCGTCCAGGGCATGACCGCCGCGCCGGCCCACCGCCCGTTTTTGCCGCTGAGCGGGACGTAGGGCATGCGCAGTCCGTCGCAGTTCCAGTAAAGGGCCTCGCCGCCGTCGCAGTTCTCCCAGCCGCCCTCGCGGTCCGGCAACGGATAGCCGTCGACGGTCAGGGAGGCGTTGGTCGACAGCACGCGGGGCGACCAGCAGAACTGGCGGCCCGAGTCGTTGTTGCGCTCGACGCTTTCGACGACCGTCTCCCGGTAGTCCACCCGCAGGGCAAGCGTGTGGCGGCCACCGTGGACGGTCCACGGTTCACCGACGCGTTCCCGATTCATGTAGGTGCGGTAGGCCCCCACCTCCCAGGTCTCGGGGTTCCACAGGCCGTAGTCCCAACTCCCGTCGATGTCGATGGCGAAGCTCCGGTCATGGGCGTCGGCCACGCCGTCGTTGCGGCCGGCCATGTTCATCCAGGTCAGGGGCAGGTTGCCGTGCAGGGTGTCGGGCAGGGGGCAACTGAAGAGCAGCGCGTCGGCCGCCGGCCGCGGCACGAGGGGTGCGTGCCAGCCGTTCATCGCCACCGGCACGAGGTCCGGCAGGGCGTGGTGCAGCCCCACGTTCACCGCCAGGCCACCGGTGTGCTCGACGCGGTTGGCGTAGACCACGCAGCAGTAGTCCCCGGTCTGGGTGAGGTTCAGGTCGATCTTGGCGCACCCCTCGGCGTCGGTCACGACCTCGTCCAGCAGGTCGCCCAGGTTGCCGTAAGTAAAATCAGGCGGCAGCCAGCCCATGCGGACGGGGCCGTCCTCGGGGTCGGTGTAGGCCGTCAGGGTGGCCAGGCCGAGATCCGCGGGGTCCACATGGAACTGGAACATCATGAGCCGGGTGGCGAAGTAGGGAGTCACCGGGTCGATGCCGAAGTCGAACGGGTAGGGGCTCTCGTGGAGGTGCGCGATGCGGTAGTCCTCCGTTTCTTCCGTGAAGTTCATGATGCCCACATCCCATGGCCCGCTACCGGCGGTGTGGGTGTTGATCAGCAGGGCGTGGAGATTCTCGGCCACGCGGGTGCCCACCATGTTGACGCCGAAAGCGTCCTCGGGGTCGTCGGATGCCGGGTGCAGGCGCAGCATGTAGTTGTACAGGCCGTCGTCGGCCTCGCGCTCGCCCCACACGGCTGCCCAGTCGTAGCTCGCCGAGGGCACGACGCGCACGCCGTCGCAGTTCCACCAACCGGTAACGCCGTACTCGAAATCCTGGTCGTTCTGCGGCGGCGCCGCGCGGGTCTCCATGGCCAGGGGCGCCAGGTAATCGCCCTGCCAGCAGTACTGCACCGCGTAGATGTTGTCGGTCTCGTCCGATTCGGTAACGACGTTCAAGGCGTCGGCCGTCACCCGCAGGACGTGGCGGCCCCCGGGCACATCGAAGGTCCCGTAGTTGGTGGGGCCGTTCCAGGCGTCAGGCTCGATGGTCCACAGGTTGCGGTAGCCGAGGAATTCCCCGTCCAGGTGGAAGTTCATGCGCGTGGCCCCGGCCAGGTAGTCCCCGGTATTCTGGCAGACGGCGTTGAGCCAGGTCGAGTCCGCCTCGCCGATGAGGAACGGCGGTGCGGGCACGCTCGTCCAGGAAGCGTCGCTCGCGCTCCTGGGGACGAAGGGGCCGGCCCAGCCGGGCTTGACGGTAAATTCGAGGTTGGGCATGGCGCGGTTGAATAACGCGGTCGCACCGTTGCTCCCGTCGTAGGGCGTATCGAAGGTGGCGACGAGCACCGTGGCGTCGCTGAACTCGACGGTCACCGTCCCGCCCATGTAGTCGGCGCCGTAGGGCATGCCGGTGGTGCCCAGGTCCAGGTCCATGGTGAAGCGGAAGTAGTCGCCGCTGTCGAATCCGGTGGCCGTCAGGCCGAAGTCCTGGGTGTTCGTGCCGACAGGCACGTCGAAGTAGAAATCATAGGATGTCACCCCGTTGTTGATGGGCCCGCACAGGGAGGTGCCGTCGGCGTCGAGCCACACGCTCGTGCCGTTGAAGTCCCACCAGGCGTCGACCAGGGTCACGCCCTCGTTGCTGGTGAAGGTAAGGTCGATCCAGTTGCCGCCCTCGCCGCAGTTGCTGGCGGTGGACGAACCTTCGATGACCGCCGTTGCCGGCGTCGCGGCCGACATCAGGGCCAGACAGATCAAGCAGAAGTACCTCATCGCGCTCCCCTCGCGCTCGAGTTGCAGATCGGATGTTCTATGGGAAGGAACGCGGGGGAAGAGCGGGAATCACACGACCACCGGAATCAGTGCCGGCTGCGGACGAAAACGACCACGGACAGCCCGGCCAGACCCAGGGCCCAGGGCCAGCGCGGGGCGCGGCGACGGATCGGCACGGTGACGTCGCCGTCGCCGACCAGCACGAAACCCGCCCAGTGGCGGGGCGCCCGGCCGATGGGATCCGCGGCGCAGGCGCGGCGCGCCTGGTCGAGGGCTGCCGCCGCCGTTGAGCCCTCGGCCAACGCCTCGTAGAAAACGGTCATGACCCGCAACGCGATGGCGTCGTCCACCGGCCATAGGGTGGCCAGCACCGCCGGCGTCCGCACAGCCAGGAAAGCCCCGGCCAGACCGATCAGACCCTCGCCACCCACGAGCCGCGTGCCCACGGTGGTGCAACCGGCCAGGACGGTCAGGCGGGCCCGCAGATCCAGGTCGAGGACATCGGCCGCCGTCAGCGAGCCGCCCTCGCCCCGGGTCAGGGTGATGCTCGTGTTCCAGGGCTGGTAGGTGTCCAGGCGCGTGTGGGCCGCCAGGTGGAGCA
>JAUUZX010000424.1 GCA_030592025.1 bacterium
GACGGGTCCCGCGTCCCGGTCCATTCCTGCTCGTCCACGAAGCGGCTGGGGCCGGGCTTGTTCGTCTCCCACCCCCAACTCACCACCAGGGGCTCGACCATGGACTGCCGTTCCTCGCGCACGTAGAGCAGCGCCGCTCCCTTGGGGGCCATGAGCCACTTGTGACAGTTGCCGCTGTAGACGTCGCAGCCCAGGGCGTGCAGGTCCAGGTCGAGTTGGCCGGGCACGTGGGCACCGTCGATGATGGTCAGGATGCCCCGCTCGCGGGCCTTGGCGATGAGGGGTTCGATGGGCATCACGACTCCCGAGGGCGCGGTGATGTGGCTGAGGAAGAGCACCTTCGTCCGGTCGCTCACCCCGCTCCAGATGGCGTCGACCACGTCCTGGGGGTCGTCCAGGGGCACCGGCAACTCGCGCCGCAGGTAGGTCGCCCCGGATTTTTCGCACAGGAAGCGCCACGTGCGGTCCAGCGCGCCGTACTCGTGGTCGCAGCTGAGGACCTCGTCACCGCGCTGCAGGTTCAGCGAGCGCGCCACGATGTTCAGCCCCGTGGTGGCGTTGGGGACGAAGACGATCTCGTCGCGCTCGGCCCCCACGAAGTTGGCGAGCCTTTGGCGGGCATCGGTCATGCGGCGGGTGAAGGTCCGGTCCTCGTGGAGGAAGTCCACGGGCTCGGCTTCGAGCTCTCGTTGCAGACGCTGGTACTCCTCGAAGACCGGGCGCGGGCAGGCGCCGAAGGAGCCGTGGTTGAGGAAGGTCACGTCGTCGCGGAGGAGGAAGAGGTCGCGGAGCATGGGAGGCCTTTCGGGATCGATGACGGATCTCGGCGCAACCCGACGCTAACCCACACTCTGCTCCCTGATCAAGTCATTGCCGCTGATGGAACAACCGATGGCACCCCGCGCACAGCGTCACCAGGTTCGCCGGTTCGTTCGTGCCGCCCCGAGCCCGCAGCTTTCGGTGGTGGACCTCCAGGAAGCTCGTGCGACCACATCCCGGCGCCTGGCAGCGGTGGCGGTCGCGTGCAAGGACCTGGCGCCGTGTCCTGGGCGGGATCGTGGTCGTGTTGCGCCGGCCGGGGACACTGATAGCGGCGTCGCACTGCACACGTTCCCTGTCGGCGCGCCCGAGGCTGCGGCTGCCTACGGTGGCCGCGTCACACTCGGGGCATCGGTGGACATGAACCTGGACAGGCGGGACCGTCGCCCCCCCGGGGGGCGGTATCGCGCTTACGATGTGTGTCGCTATTGTTTAGGTTGTGCCTCTGAAATTGTGTCCGGTCGAAATGAGGCCGGATTCTAGTGTCTAATCATCAAGCCGCCGGAGTTAGAGGTCAAAAGGGGGGCCTCGGGGATGGGAAGACACAATTTCAGAGGCACAACCTATTGTTTACGGCTGCGTCATGTAACGCGGCGAGAACGATTTCGGCGCGATCACCCGACACGCCCTGCTTGCGCAAGCGTTCCCAAAGCGCCTCCCACCGCCCGTGTTGCTCGGGAGTGAACTCGAAGGCCACCCGCACGATCTCCCGCGCTTTCGTGTAGCCGATCTCGGGCAACGCCGCCTTCACCGCCGGCAAGCGGTCCAGCTTGCGGGACAGTCTCATGAAGTCGCCGATGCGGGTCTCGGAGAAGCCGAGCTCGACCCGGGCGTACTGCTGCATGGTGGAGTAGCCCAGTTCCCGAAACAGGCGACGATCGAGGATCTCACTGAACCAGAGCGCGGCGCAATAGCGGGCTGCGTCCTCGGCAACGACGGCCAATTTGAGGGCATCGTGGGCCTCGCGAGCCGGGCTGCCGGCCACGAAAGATCTGAGCATGAGCGGTCTCAATTTCCAGGAGGAAAACGAGCGGGAAAACCATGGCGTAAATATAGCGAAATCAGTTGCTAACCGCAAGTGTTGTTTTGCGATATATCAACGACAGCAACGACACCAACATCCCCGGGAACACCGCCTCCACCCCCAACCAGGGGCCCCCCTGCCCGAGGATCAACCAGGACACCGACACCACGCCCGACAGCGCCATCACCACCACGACCCGCCGTCCGTCCAGATGCCAACGCGTATGGGCCGCCGCCAACGGCACCAACAACACCGGCGTGCCGATGGACCCCAACGACTTCCACAACGTGATCACCGAACCGGCCACCAGGGCCATCCCGATCGCCACCAGCGCCGTGGCCACCAGGGCCCAGCGGATGAGCCGCAAGGAAGCGTCTTCGTCGCACCCGCGCCAGCGTCCCACCACGTCGCGCCCGAGGGTCACGGCCCCCAGGAAGGCGTAGCTGTCCACGGTGGACATGATGGTGGCAAGCAGGCCCACCGTGAAGACCCCCTGCCAGAACCCGGGCAGCACCTCGGCGGCCAGGGCGGGGAACGCCTGCACCGGGTCGGCCAGGTCGGGCAGGACGGCCCGGGCGTACAGGCCGGCGGTGGTGGTCAAGAAATCGAAGACGATCCAGAACCCGATGGCCAGCGCGATGCCGCCCCGGGCCACGGTGTCGCTGCGGGCGGCGTAGCAGCGCTGGTAGAAGGCCGGTTCCACCAGGGTCGACATGGCGATGACGTACCACACGGCGATGGCCTGCACGCCGAGCCCGCCGTCCCAGCTCAGATGGGCCGCGGGCAGGTTGGCCCGCAGGAACTCGAGGCCCCCGAAGCGCGCCACGCACACGGGCACCAGCACCAGGAACCCCACGAACATCAGCACGAACTGCACCATGTCCGTGGCCACCACCGCGCGCAGCCCCCCGCGGAAGACGTAGCCTACCGACAGGGCCGTCCCCAGCACGACGCCCACCCACAGGGGCCAGCCCGTGGCGAAGCTCACCATGACCCCCAGCATGAGCACGTAGGCCGCGGGCGCCGTCATGACGAAGATGACGACGGCGCCCACCAGGGCCGCCGGTCGGCCGTAGCGCCGTTCCAGCAGGTCGGGCACCGTGAGGACGGCGCTGCGGCGGGCGCGGCGGGC
>JAUUZX010000429.1 GCA_030592025.1 bacterium
CGCGGCGTAGCACGCTTCCCGATCCCCGCTCAGGACATTGGCCGTCATGGCCACGATGGGGACGCGACCGCGTTCGCCCTTCAGCCCGCGGATCGTGCGGGTGGCCTCGTAGCCGTCCATCTCGGGCATCTGGCAATCCATGAAGATCAGGTCGAAGTCCTCGTCGGTCGCGCGCTCGATCGCCTCGCGGCCATTGGCCGCCATCACCACCTCGCACCCCATCATCTCGAGCATGCCCACGGCGACCTTCTGGTTGAAGGGGTTGTCCTCCGCCAGCAGAATCCGTGCGCCGGCGACGGACGGCAGCTCGATCTCGTCGGGATCGTCTTTGATGAAACCGTTCCTGGCGTCGGGGTCGAGGGCCGTGGCCAGGTGCTCCAGGCGGACCGGCTTGGCCAGGAAGCGATCGGGGTGCACGCCCACGTCCCAGGGACGGGTCGCCAGGTCGGTCATGACCAGCACGCGGGGGCGCCGCCAGTGGGCCATGGCGTGGCAGTGGTCGATGATGACGCGCATGTCCTCGTCGGCCAGGGAATGGTCCAGCAGCACGGCCGACCAGTGGGCCTCGCCGCGGGAAGGTTTGGCCGACAGCATGCTCAGGGCGTCGGGGCACCAGGTGGCCACGGTGGCCCGGTAGCCGAGCATGCGGGACTGCTCGGACAGGACCTCGCCCGCCAGTTCGGAGCCGGCGACCACGAGGAGGTTCTCGGCGCCGTCGGCCAGGGGCGGCAGGTTGGGCACTTCGGCCTCGCTGACGGGGATCGTGAAGGAGAACGTCGAGCCCTCGTCGACGACGCTCTCGGCCGCGATCTCGCCGCCCATGAGGTGCACCAGGTGGCGGCTGATGGCCAGCCCCAGTCCGGTGCCGCCGAAACGGCGCGTGGTGCCGGTCTCGGCCTGGGTGAACTTGTCGAAGATCGAGTCCATGCGGGACGGCGAGATGCCGATGCCCGTGTCCGTCACCTTGAAGCACACGCTGACGGTGCCGTCGGCCTCGCTCACCGGCTCCACGTTCAGGTAGACGTGGCCCATGCGGGTGAATTTCACGGCGTTGTTCAGGAGGTTGGTGAGCACCTGGCGCAGGCGTCCGGCGTCGAGTACGCCCCGCACGGGCACGCCCGGCGCGAAGCGGCAGATGACCTCGAGGTCCTGGCTCTGGGCCGTGAAGGCGATGAGGCTGACGACCTCCTCGACCACCGAGCGCAGGTCCGTGGGGGTGGGGTCGAGGGTGAGACGCCCGGCCTCGATCTTGGAGAGGTCGAGCACGTCGTTGAGGATGGTCAGCAGCGAGGCGCTGGATTGGCGGATCATCTCCAGGTACTGCTCCTGCTGGGGTGTGGGCTCCAGGTCGGTGAGCAGGTCGGCGATGCCGGTGATGCAGTTCAGGGGCGTGCGGATCTCGTGGCTCATGTTGGCCAGGAACTCGCTCTTGGCCTGACTGCTGGCCTTGGCGTCCTCCATGGCCGCGACCAGGGAGCGCTCCACCTCGAGCTTGTCCCAGACGGTGATGAACAGGTCGCCCACGCTGCGCAGCATGGAGATGTCCTCGTGGCGCCAGGTGCGGTGCTCGCCCGCGTCGACGGCGATGAAGCCGAAGAGTTCCCCCCGCAGGGAGATGGGTACGGCCAGGAACGCGTCGCTGGGTGCGAAGCGCCACGAGCGTCGGAAGACGGCGGCCCCCGGGGGCAGGTCGTCGATGCTGCCCAGCACGATGGGCGCGGTCATGGAGAACCAGCGGGAGGTCCAGGCCAGGTCGTCCTGGGGGACGCTGCGGGGCGGGCGCAGGTGGTCGGCCACCGCGTCGGCGGCCCACTGGAAGAGGCAGCCGGCGGGCTCGCCGTCATTGCCGTAGCGGACGATGTAGCAGCGGTTCGCCATGGTGAACGCGGCGACCCGCGAGAGCACCTCGTCCATGCGGGCGTCCCGGTCCTCGTTGGTGCACTGGACGAAGGTCGTGAGGATCGAACTGGAGGCGCGCTCGAGTTCGAGACGCTCGGCCAGGGCCTGCTCGGCGCGCAACCGGTCGGTCACGTCGATGGACACGCCCAGCACCTGGGGCAGGTCGCCGTCGGCGCACAGGGGCGTCTTGATGCTGTGGACGGTGATGTTCTCCCCCGTGGCCGTGGAGGAGATGTCCTCGGGGAAGGACCAGGTGTCGTCCCGGCGGAGGGTTTCGAGGTCCTCGTCGATCCAGGCGCGGCACTGCTCGGGGTCGTCGTGGACCTCGGTCAGCAGGCGGCCTTCGAGCTCGTCGACGGGGCGGTCGAAGAACCTGGCCACAGCCTTGTTCACCAGGGTGTAGCGCCCCTCGGTGTCGCGGGCGTAGACGAAGTGGGGGATGGCGTCGACCACGGCGCGCAGGAAGCGCTTCTCGCCGCTGAGGCCCTTGGCCCGGTGGGCGTCGAGGTAGTCGGCGCCCAGGCCCACGGCGGGCATCAGGAGGCTGAGCCACTGGAGCAGGACGGCGATGTGGAAGCCGTTGTCGAGGACCGTGCTCGTGGTGAGGTTCAGGACGAGCCCGCCCACCATGAGGGGGACGAAACCGGCGAGGATGCCCCAGGCCAGGCGGGGGGCGCGGGGGCGTCGCACGATGGGGATGAGGAGCGCCGCGGTGGCGATGTAGAGCCCGAGGGTGACCCATCTCCCGGTCTGGGCCAGGGTCGTGAGGGCGCCGACCTCCAGCTGGGCCATGGCCCACCAGGTGGCGATCATGAGGGGGATGGCCAGGGCGAACAGGACGGGCATGCCGGTTCGGCGGTGCCGGCCGAGGGTCAGCAGCACCAGGGTGCCGATGGTCAGCAGGGCGGCGCTGCCCAGGCGGCTGATGTCGGTGGTCCACGCGGTGGCCGTGTTGTGCCCGGTGATGTCGGGGACGATCTGCAAGGCGCCGGCGAGACCGGCCAGGGCCAGGCCCA
>JAUUZX010000338.1 GCA_030592025.1 bacterium
AGCATCGCGACGAAGGGCCGCTGCGGATCCGTCAGCATGCCACCCATGTGTTCCAACTCGCTTTCCATGAGGAAGCCCGCCCGGCACTCCTTGAAGTGCGCCGTCACCCCGACCGTGGAGGCGTGCGCGCGGTGGGCGGTTCCGAAGGCATCGTTGACGAAGACATCACCGAGATCCGCCAGACCCGCTGCAAACCCCGGGTCGTTGGCCGTCTCGCCCGGGTTGAAACGCAGATTCTCCAGCAGCAGGATTTCGCCGGGGCGCAACGCCTCCGCCCCGCGGCGGGCGTCCGGGCCCACGGTGTCCGTCGCGAAGCGCACGGGGTCGTCCACGAGTTCCGCCAGTCGGTCGGCCACCGGGCGCAGGGACAGGGCCGGGTCGATCTTGCCCTTGGGACGGCCCAGGTGGCTCATGAGAACGACACTCCCGCCGGTCTCCAGGATGCGACGTATCGATGGCAGGGCCGCACGGATGCGGGTGTCGTCCGTGATGCTCCGTTCCTGGTCCAGGGGCACGTTGAAATCCACGCGCATCAACACCCGCCGGCCGTCGGCGGCGAAGTCGCTCAGGTTCATTTTCTCGGGCATTTCCTACCACCTGCCTGACGTTGGTTGTCTCGCATCGCTCCAAGCGGGGTCATGTTAGGCCGGGGTTCGCGGCCTGTCAACACGGCCCGGGACCGGAGTCGCCGGGCAGGGACGTCGCCAGGGCCAGGACCCCCTCGACGTGCCATCCCGCTGCTGTCAGGGCCGCCGCCGCCGCCCCGGCCGTGGCCCCGCTGGTGACGATATCGTCGACCAGCAGGAGGGGCTCGTCCGCTTCGCCCTGCCCTCGCGGAGGCCGCGCCCGGAAGGCACCTCGCACGTTGGCCACGCGCTCAGGGTCCGCGTCGAGTTGCGCCTGTTGCGGTGTTGCGCGTGCACGCCGCACCAGGCCCGACGCCACCGTGAGGTCCCGCTCCCGGGCCAGGAGTTTCGCCAGCATTTCCGCCTGGTTGAAGCCGCGCTCCCGTCGCCGCCGCCGGTGCAGGGGCACGGGCACGAGGAGGCAATGTTCAGAGATCCCCGGGGGAAGGAGTGGCCACGCTGTCGCCAGGAGGCCCGACAGTGGCCAGGCCAGCCCCCGCAATCCACGGTATTTCCACTGCGCCACGACCGCGGCCAGATCCGCGCCCGTGGTCGCGCCGGCCCACACCGTCAATCCCTCCACCTCGGTGCGTCTGGCGATCGATCCGAGGGAATGGCCGCAGTCGCCGCAGAGATGGGGCTCGTCCCACCGACGGAGGCCTCCTACGACCGGACCGCGGGCGCACCAGGGGCGCGCCTCCCGATCACGATCGCACAGAACGCATCGCTCAGGGGCCAGGATGTCGAGCAGGCTGGTCAGGACGGTGCGCAGCGGCATGGCCGTCGCACCCTTCCGGGAGGGTTCGTATTACGCGATGGTGGGTAAAACCGCCCGCATCGCTGTCCAGGGAACCGGCGGTCCGAACCACCAGAGGAAGGACAGGCCACCCTGCATGAGCAGCACGGGCAGGCCGTCACTGAAATCGCTGCCCAACGGCGCCGCCTCGTCCGGGCGCTGGTCGCCGTAGCGCAGGTCCAGCAACAACCCCGGGGCGGACCCGCAGGCCGCCGGCAGATGGGGCATGACGGGCACGCCACCCGCCAGGCAGCACACCCAGACCACAGGACCGTCCGGGGCGTCCATATCCGCCCCCGCCAGGGGCCGCACCTCCACCCGTTCGGCGTAGGCGCGCTGGCCAAGCCACGCGACCAAGCGGTCCCGGCCCTCGGCCGACCGGTTGAGCACGACGATGCGGGGCACGTCCCAGCGCGCCAAGGCGTCGATGGCGGCCCGGCCCGAGCCACCAGCACCCAGCACCACGGCCATGGGGGGCGGTGCATCACCCCAGGCCTGGGACAGCACCGCGAGCACACCACCGCTGTCCGTGTTGTGGCCGAGCCACTTGCCGTCCTCCACCTTCACCGTGTTCACGGCTCCGAGGTCCCGGGCCTGGTCGGTGCGCCCGTCGCACAACCGGGCGACGGCCTCCTTGTGGGGCGCGGTGACGTTGAAGCCCGCCAGGTGACGGCCGATCGCACCGCCCTTGAGCCGCGCCAGGTCATCTGCCGTCACCTCGAGAGCCACGTACTCACCGGACAACTCGCGATCGTCCAGGGCCGCATTCTGCATGGACGGAGACAGGGAGTGCCCGATGGGGTTGCCAAGCACCGCGAAGAAGGGCTCGTCGGGGGACCACACCGTGCCGTCGCGCCACAGCTGGTCTCCCTCGATCCGCACGACGTCGTTCATGCCAAGCGCTCCCTGGCCGCACGCCGCGCGCCCATGGCCAGGACAATCGCCCCGGCAACGGCGAGCCCCACACTGATCCACTGATTGTTGCTCCAGCCCAGGGCCATGATCTGATCGGGCTCGTAGTACCGGCTGAAGTCCACGATGAAGCGCGAGAGGGCGTAGAGAATCAGGAAGCGCCCGAACGTCGCCCCCACCGGCGCCGGCCACCGTTCCAGGAGCAGCAACAGCCCGAAGACGAGGAAGCCGCCGAGGGATCCGTAGATCTGGGATGGGTGCACCCCCACATCGCCGAACTGTTGCCACGAAGGCGCACCCACCGGGAAACGGAGGGCGCAGCAGGCGTCCGAAGGCATGCCGTAGCAACACCCCGCCAGGAAGCAACCGATGCGCGTGATGCCGATGCCGAGGACCACACCCGGGGAAAAAATGTCGGCGATGACCAGGAACGGTATGCCCCGCCGCCGGGCCAGCCACCACACCGTGCCGATCGCCAGGATGATGCCGCCGTAGAGGGTCAGGCCACCGTCCCAGATGAAGAGGGAGCGGTACCAGGGATCAAAGGCGCCACCGGGTGCGAACTCCGTCGTGTGCGTCATGACGTAGAAGAGGCGGACACCGATGAGACTGGAGACCAGCACGGCGAAGACCAGATCCATGATGTCGTCCGCGGCGATGCCCTTCGGCCGTCCCCGCCGGATGCTCAGCGCCAGGCCGAGGGCGAAACTCAGGGCCAGCATGAGGCCGTAGCTCTTGATGATGCCGAAGATTTCCGGATACACGTCCAACTCCCGGCGGCCGTTGACGTCAATCGTCGAAGGACCGCGAACTGACGTTGAGCAGCAGGCCCAACATGATCGAACTGCTCAGCAGATTGGAACCACCGTAGCTGAGGAGCGGCAGGGGCAGCCCCGTCACCGGGAGCAACCCCGTGGTGATGGCCACGTTTACCACCACGTGGAAAATGAAGTACGAAACGACGCCGACGGCAACGAGGCGTGCGAAGGGGCGGCGCGCCACCGTGGCGTAGCCGATGCCGCGCCAGACGATCACGGCGAACAGCATCAGGATGGTCACCGCACCGAAGAAACCCAACTCCTCCCCGGCGACGGAGAAGATGAAATCGGTGTGCCGCTCGGGCAGGAACGCCAACCCCTTCTGGGTGCCCTGCAGGTAG
>JAUUZX010000509.1 GCA_030592025.1 bacterium
CATCGACGTGCTCGTCGCGACCGTCGTGATCGAGGTCGGAATCGACGTGCCAAACGCCACGATCATGGTCATCGAACACGCCGACCGTTTCGGCCTCGCCCAGCTCCACCAATTGCGGGGGCGGGTGGGCCGGGGGCCGGACGCCTCCCGCTGCTGGCTCGTGTGCGACCGATATCTGGGGGACGAAATCTACGCCCGCCTGCGGTTCTTCAGCGAAACGAGCGATGGCTTCGCTTTGGCCGAGGAGGATCTGCGCCTGCGGGGGCCGGGGGACGCCTGGGGTGTCCGTCAGCATGGTGCGCCGGGCTTTCGGTTGGCCAACCCGTTGCGGGACACGGAACTGGTGGCCCTGTGCCGGGACGAGGCTCGGGCGCTGCTGGCGGAGGACCCCCATCTGGACAGCGCCGACGGCCGCCTCGTGCGCGCCGGGTTGCAGGGGGTCTACGGCCAGGCTCTGCCCCTGCGGTCCGGTTGAGGGGACACCGACTGCCCCCACAGGGGATTTGGCTTGCAATCCCCTGGGGACGGGGATATATTTGCTGCCACTGCTGGGTCCCCCTCCGGGTGGATTTTTTGGAGTGGGCGCAAGTCCACTTCTTTTTGTAGGCGTGGAACTTTTTGCTGGCATGGAGTCCGACGGCTGATTGCCGATTACGGGTATCCAGTGAGCCTCAAGGACCGGTTCGGTCAGGATAGCGGAGGACGGATGAGCACGGACGGTACGTCCAGGCCGGATCCCAGGGCCCAGGTCGCACGGATCATCGAGTTGCTGGAGACGGATCTGGCGACCGAGGGCGTCGAATTGGTCGACGTGCGGATGTTCCGCGGTGGTGGGCGCTATCAGGTGCGCATTTACGTCGATCTGCCCGACGGGGGCATCAACATCGGCCAGTGCACCAAGGCGGCCCGCACGGCGGGGATGCTGCTCGAGGAGGCCGACCTCTTCGCGGACCCCTACGTGGTCGAGGTGTCGTCCCCGGGCGTCAGGCGGCCCCTGCGCACGCCGGCCCACTTCACGGCGGCCGTGGGGCAGCGCATCGACCTGAAGGCCGGCGGCAACCGCGTGCGGGGCGTGCTCCTGGCGGCGACGCCGGAGACCCTGCGGGTGGAGACCACGGTGGACGAGGAGACCGTCGAGGTGGAGGTGGCGTTCCGCGACGTGCGCGAGGCCAACCTCGACCCGGACTTCGACGTCCAGGCACTGATCAATGCCGACCGCCGCAAGCGGAAGGCCGAGAAGCGAGACCGGCGCGCCGAGCGTCGGAACAAGGGCCGCGGGCGAAATCGTCCGGCCCATAAATCCGCCCCTGGCGGAGATGAGGATGACGGGAGTACCTGAGCATGGACCAGAATGTGCTGAATGCCCTGGCGGAGATCACCCGCGAGAAGAGCATCGACAAGGAGATCATCATCGAGTCCCTCGAGGCGGGGCTCCAGTCGGCAGCGCGCAAGAAGCTGGGCACCGAGGCCAACATCGACGCCCGTGTCGACGCCGAGACCGGCACCATGGTCATCGAGCAGGTCAAGACGGTGGTTGTGGAAATCGACGATCCGGACACCGACATCTCCCTGGAGGAGGCCCAGATCGAGTTCGGGGAAGAGGTCGAGGTGGGCGATGAGGTGCGCTGGGAGCTGCCCCTGGAGGACTTCGGCCGCAACGCGATCCTCGTGGCCAAGCAGATCCTCGTGCAGAAGGTCCGTGAGGCCGAGCGCGCCCAGGTCTTCGAGGAGTACAAGGAACGGGTCAACGAGATCATCGTCGGCACGGTGCAGCAGGTCGACCGGGGCAATGTCCTGGTGAACCTGGGCCGCACCGAGGCCCTCATGCCCTTCCGTGAGCAGATCCGCGGCGAGAAGCTGCACCAGGGCAAGACCGTGCGGGCCTTCATCACCGAGGTGCTGGACAGCGCCAAGGGGCCCCAGGTCATTCTTTCGCGCAGCCACCCGGGCTTCCTGAAAGCGCTGTTCTCCCAGGAGGTGCCCGAGATCCAGGAGGGCATCGTCGAGATCAAGGCCGTGGCCCGGGAGCCGGGCACCCGTTCGAAGATCGCCGTGGTGAGCCACGACGATCGGGTCGACCCCGTGGGCTCCTGCGTGGGCATGAAGGGCAGCCGCGTCCAGGCCGTCACCCGCGAGTTGGCGGGAGAGCGCGTGGATATCGTGCCCTGGAGCGCCGAGCCGAGCCTGCTCATCGGGCGTGCCCTGAGTCCGGCCATCGTCAGCAACATCATCCTGCACCGGGAACGGGGCGAGGCGACGGTCGTGGTCAACGAGGACCAGCTCAGCAAGGCCATCGGCAAGGAGGGCAAGAATGTCCGCCTGGCCGCCAAGCTCACCGAGTGGAAGATCGATCTGGTGAGCAGCCGCGAGCACTCCATCCGCCAGCGGGTCACCGATGAGATGACCATGAAGCTGGGCGAGATGGAGGGGGTCGGCGAGGAGTTGCTGGTGCTGCTGGAGAGCCAGGGCATCCTGACCATCGACCAGTTGGCCAGCGAGACCCTGGAGCGGC
>JAUUZX010000365.1 GCA_030592025.1 bacterium
CTGTCCAAGCCACGCGACGGGTTCCGGGGAGTCCTAAAGCAGGCCCGGTGGTACCTGCTCGGCATCTTCAAGGGCGAGCCGCACCCGTACCACGCGAGTCCGGAGCACAAGTTCAACCCGCTGCAGCACCTCACCTACGTCGGCGTCATGTACGTGATGTACCCGCTGCTGCTACTCTCGGGTGTGGCCCTCCTGTTCCCCGACGTCCTGCCGAGGGGAGTCCTGGGGCACCCCGGCGTGTGGTGGGTCGCCGCGATCCACTGGATCCTCGCCGCCGCAGCCATCTTGTTCCTGGTCGGGCACCTCTACCTGGGCTCGATGGGGGACAAGGTGCGCGACCTGTACGCGGCGATGCTCGACGGCTATCACCGGCACCGTACGCGAGAGCCCTGACGCGCGGGCCGACGCACGGGCCCAGTCATCGGGGGCTTTTCCTTCGGGCCAGTGGCTGACGTTCTGTTTGCGGGACTCTTTCTTGGCCATTTCGGTCTTCGGAGATATCCGGGGGTGCCATGAACGCCGACATCATCCTGCAATTCGTCATGTTGACCGTGGCAGTGGTCCTGTTCGCGTCCGACCGCGTGCGGCCGGACCTGGTGGCCGTGGGCATCATCCTGGTGCTCATGCTGTCCGGTCAGCTATCGCCAGCCGAATCCCTCGCCGGTTTCTCCAATTCCCTGGTGTTGATGATCGCCGGGCTCTTCATCGTGGGCGAGGGCCTGGCGCGCACCGGGATCGCCCATGCGCTCGGCGAGAGGCTCATGAAGCGTGCAGGCGGCAGCGAGACTCGGCTGCTGGTGAACCTCATGCTGGTGGTGGCGTTGTTGTCGGCCTTCATGAGCAGTACCGGTGCCGTCGCCGTGTTCATCCCCGTGACCATGGCCCTCTCGCGCCGCACCGGAACTCCGGTGGCCCGGTTGCTCATGCCCATGGCTTTCGCGTCCTTGCTCGGCGGCATGCTGACCCTCATCGGCACGCCGCCAAACCTGGCGGTGAGCACCGAACTCCAGCGCATCAGCGGTCAGCCGTTCGGCTTCTTCGACTTCACGCCCCTGGGGCTGGTGGCCCTGGCTGGCTGCACGATCTGGGTGGTTCTGGTCGGCCGCCGATCGTTCAGCGGGCAGGCGACCGCTACCCAGGACGAGCCCCCCACCCTGATCGACCTCGCCGGTCGCTACGACAAGATCGGCAAGGCCCGCAGCCTGCGCGTGACAGCCGAATCGCCCGCCGCCGGCGGCACCGCCAAGTCCCTCCAGCTGGGCGGGGGTTACGGCGTGGTGCTCCTGGGCATTGAACGGCACGGCCGCTTCGGCCGCGTGGCTTTGGCCCCCCGACCGGACCTGGTCCTACAGACGGGCGATCTCGTGCATGTCCTGGGCGGAGACGAGCGCGTCGACAGGCTGATCCGGGATCAGGGCTTCGAATCCGCGGGACACGTGCGCGATCACGGCGATCTGCTCCAGCGGGAAGTCGGCCTGGCCGAGGCCCTGGTGCCACCTGGATCACCCCTGGCGGGCCGCTCGGTGCAAGAGGGGCGCATCCACTCCCGCACCGGCCTGACGGTGATCGCCCTCATGCATCGCGCCGGGACCACCGAAGACGCCGGTCCCGGGACCGTGATCGACGCGGGTGACACACTGCTGGTGACGGGCGACTGGCTGGCGATCCGCGAGATCGGACACGATCCGCGGCTGCTCCTGCCCCTGACCCTGCCGCGCGAGCTGGCGGACGTGGCGCCGGCCAGGTCGCGGGCGCCGCTTTCCCTGGGCATCCTGTTGGCCATGCTGGGGGTGATGACCTTCAACCTGATGCCCGCTGTGGCCGCGGTGATGCTGGCCGCCCTGGCTATGGTCGCCGGGCGCTGCGTCGCTCCGGGTCGGATCTACACCTGCATCAACTGGCCCAGCATCGTGCTCATCGCGGGTATGCTGCCCCTGGCCACTGCGATGGGACGATCTGGCGCCATCACCCTGATCGTGGACGGCGTAGTGGGTTCCCTGGGCCCGTTCGGGCCCCGGGCGCTGCTGGTGGGACTTTTCCTGCTCACGGCGGCGTTCAGCCAGTTCATCTCCAACACCGCCACCGCGGTGCTGGTGGCGCCCATCGCGGCCCTCGCGGCGCGCGAGATGGGCGTGTCGCCCCAGCCGTTGCTCATGGCGGTGGCGCTGGCGGCGTCGGCGGCCTTCCTCACTCCGGTTGCCTCGCCGGTGAACACGCTGGTCATGGGGCCGGGCGGCTACAAGTTCACGGACTTCTTCAAGCTCGGATTCCCGCTGCTGTTGATCACCCTGGCGGTGGCGCTGTTCCTGGTGCCGCTGCTCTTCCCGTTCTGAGCGCCCGACCGACCGTGGACGGGGGTCTGACCGTGAAGTTCGATCTGCCAATCCAGCAGCAGGCGCGCGCCGCGCATCTCGTTGCTGCCGATCCAGTCGAGGTCGGCCCGCACGAAGGCGGGGTGCTCAACAATGACCTTCAGGCGTTCTTCTCTGGTCGTGCGGTCTCCTCAGTCTTCGATGCGGGCAGAGAGGAAGTCGACGAGGTCACGGGCGGCGAGGATCGATACCGGGCGACCCGCATCGTCCAGGATCGGTATGTACCGGAGGTCGCTCACGGTCAGGCGATGGATGGCCTCGGCCAGGGAGCTGTCCATGGCGGCGGTCTCCGGGTAACGAGTCATCAGCTCGGCCACCTGACGATCCGCCGCACCGGCGTCCTCGTCGGCCACCAGGGCAAGGATGTCGCGCTCGGTGAAGAGGCCCGCGAGTCGTCCATCGGCGTCGACCACCACGACCGAGCCGATGGCCCGCTCCTTCATGATATCGAAGGCCTCACGCACCGTGGTTTCCTCAGAGACGGTGACCGCCGCGGCGGGCTCGAGGTCGGCCACGGTGTCCTCGTGGAGGCTCGCCTCCAGCAGTCGCTGGGCCTCGGCGGCGCTTCGCTGCTCGTGCGTCAGGCTGATCAGGCACATCTCGCACTCGTCCGCGCCGGGCAGGTTCAGGGAGCCGCAGCAGGGACACTCCACGCCGTCGACGTCCCGGGCCGGAATCGTCCAGCTCTCCGCCTGGCGGAATAGCTCGTCCAGTCCCGGCGGATCGCCGGCGCGGGCGGCCTCAACCTTGGCCATCAAGGCCTGGTCGTAGACCGGTTTGTCGATGCACCGGAAGACGCCCACCGGGGTCGGGAAGTCCGGCGGCCCCATGCGGCTCAGGAGGTAGGCCAGCGTCGGCTCCGCGGTGTTCTCGTCGTGCACGAGGAGGTTTTCCTCGCCGACCTCGGCCACGTCCACCACCTCCGGTGTGAGCCCGTTCAGGCGGATGCCCTTCTCCCCGGC
>JAUUZX010000149.1 GCA_030592025.1 bacterium
ACGTCGGCCAGGCTCGTCCGATCAAGGGCGCCGGTCAGGGCCTCCTGCGCCTCGCGCCACACGCCGGCCACGTTGCACGTTTCGACCTGATTGCAGGGATCGACCTTGCGCAGGCAGTGGTTCAGGACAATGCCCCCCTCGCACACCTCCACGATCTCACGCAGGGTGATGTCCGCAGCTTCCCGTCCCAAACTGAATCCACCCTTCACACCACGGTGCGACTTGACGATGCCGGCCTGGGCGAGCATCTGGAAGATCTTCGCCAGGAAGGCCTCCGACACTTCGCAGGAACCGGCGATGACCTTGAGCTGGACCGGCGCATCGCTGCTGCGGCGGGCCAGATCCTGGAGACCTCGAATGGCGTACTCTGTCTGACGGGTGATTTGGAGCATGCTGCGACCTCGGAGTTACAAGAGCAACGCTGTGATGTATCGGACCTAACTTGGCCAGTATGTCGCCAACTGTCAACTGTCGGGACGATTTGCCTCCGCACAGGCGAGGATCTTGGTCACGAGACGGGACACGGGAACGGCGTCGGCCGTGCCGCTCCAGCGTCCAGCGATCGACTGGTCCAACGCGGCGGCCTCCCGCACCCCCACCTCCACCGTCGCGACCATGACCACGAGTCGCCAGCGGGTGATGGCGTGCCTCACCAGGCCCGCCGGGACCGGCAGGGCCCCGGCAGCGCCTGCGTCCTTCAGCCAGCGCCGCCAGATCGCCGGAGCCTGCGCCATGAGATGGGCCTCATCGGCCGGGTCGTACCAGGGGAAGGTCGGCAGCCCCCACAAGCCCCGGTGAAGACCGGCGAGGTCCCCCCGCAGGGGCACGCGCTCCGTCGCCAGCGTGGCCACGCAACCCGAGCCCGATGGCAGGACGAGCACTCCCCGAGGCCCCCGCACGACGAGGGTCGACGTCACGGTCGGCGTCGCCGGGTTGGCAGTCGCCGGTGGCGGAACCTCCGCCGCCGTACCAGCCTGTCCCGCACGGCAATGGGTCGCCACGGGGCAGGCGCCGCACCGTGGCCGCCGGGCCGTGCACACGAGAGCGCCCAGTTCCATGACGGCCTCGTTCCAGGCTCCCGGATCCCCCGCCGGCACCAGGTCCTCCGCCAGCGCCGATAGGGTTCGACCGCGCCATGCCGCCGAGGACGCCGCATCGGCGGCGGCCCAACGGGTGAGGACGCGGCGCACGTTGGCATCCACGGCGGCAACCCGTTCCCCCAACCCCATGCTGGCAATGGCCCCGCTCGCGTAGGGCCCCACCCCCGGCAGGCGGGACCAGCCCGCCTGGTCATCCGGCAGACGCCCCTCGCCGGCGCCCACAACCAGGCGCGCGGCCTCGTGGAGGGACCGCGCCCGACGGTAGTAGCCCAGGCCGGACCACATGCCGAGCACCTCGTCGGCCGACGCGGCGGCCAGGGTTTCCACGTCCGGGAAACGGTCGAGGAACCTCTCCCAGTAGGGCACCACCGTCGCCACCGTGGTCTGCTGCAGCATCATCTCGGCGATCCAGGTGCCGTAGAGCGTGCGCCGCCGCCGCCAGGGCAGATCGCGGCGCCCCCGGATGAACCAGGCCAGCAGATCGCGCTGCAGGGCCTCGGGGTCGCTGATGCTCCCGATGCCGGTGGATGTGCCGGTCATGGCGTCCTCGAGGGTTGGCGGGGGGTGCGGCTACCGCATTGACAAAAGGGTTCTCAACGATAAGGATAAGCGACCAGCCGCTAATGTGCCGCCTGATTGGAGGACCCCATGGCCGTACCGACTCTTGCCCAGCTCTTCCACGGAGCGATGCAGAAGCATGCGCGCGACGATTGTTTCCTGACCAGGACCGGTGAGGGCATCTGGTCACCCGTTTCCAGTGCCGAGGTGGTCCGGCGAGTCCGCGCCTTGCGCCACGGGTTACGTTCCCTGGGGGTGCGCGCCGGGGACCGGGTCGCCATCCTTTCGGAGAACCGCGTCGAGTGGGCCCTGACGGATTTTGCCTGCCATTGTGCCGGCGCGGTCGTCGTGCCCATCTACCCGACCCTGCTGCCCGACACCATCGCCCACATCCTGAAGGACTGCGAACCCTCGGTGGTCCTCGTTTCCACCGGTGAGCAGGGGGCGAAGATCCACGCCCTGCGGGGGGATATGCCCTTCCTGAAAGACGTCGTCTCTTTCGAGCACACCGACCTGCCTGACATCATGGCCTTCACCCGCCTTGAGGAGATCGGCCAGAACCTTGCCGACGAGCTCCCCGGTGACGCCGCCGACGACTGCGTCGAGGTGGACCCCGACGCGCCCTGCAGCATCATCTACACCTCCGGCACGACGGGCGACCCCAAGGGCGTCGTCCTGAGCCACGCCAACTTCGTGACCAACGTGCACAGCATCCTCGACCTCTTCGTGTTCAAGAAGGGCGACCTCTGCCTCTCGTTCCTGCCGCTGAGCCACGTGCTCGAGCGCATGGCCGGCTACTACACCATGATCCACAGCGGCGTGGGCATTGCCTTCGCCGAGCGCATGGACACGGTGCCCCGGGATATCCAGGAGGTGCGGCCCCACCTCATGATCAGCGTGCCGCGGTTGTACGAAAAGATGTACGCCCGCATCCTCGGACTGGCCACGGGGGCCGGCTTCCCCAAACGCAATATGTTCTTCTGGGCCCGCGAGGTCGCCGGCGAAGCCGCGCGACTTAGGACGGCGGGCAAGCCCCTGAGCCGCGGGCTCGCCTTCAAGGCGCGCCTGGCCGACCGGCTCGTGTTCGGCAAGTTGCGCACGCGCCTGGGCGGTCGTATCCGCTTCATGGTGTCGGGCGGAGCCCCCCTCTCGGGCAAGATCAACGAGTTCTTCTACGGTGCCGGGTTGATGATCTGCGAGGGCTACGGCCTGACTGAGACCTCCCCCGTCCTGAGTTGCAACTCGGCCCAGCACATGCGTTTCGGCAGCGTGGGGCGCCCCGTGGTCAACACGGAGATCCGCATCGCGCCCGACGGTGAGATCCTGGCCCGCGGGCCCCAGATCATGGCCGGGTACTACAACCGGCCGGACGCCACGGCCGAAGTCCTCGACGCCGACGGGTGGCTTTCCACCGGCGACATCGGTCACCTCGACGACGACGGGTACCTCTTCATCACCGACCGCAAGAAGGACATCATCGTCACGGCCGGCGGCAAGAACATCGCGCCCCAGCCCATCGAGAACCGTTTCCAGACCAACAAGTTCGTCACCCAGATGGTGGTCATCGGCGACCGGCGGCCGTTCCTCAGCGCCCTGGTCGTGCCCGACTTCGACATGGTGGCGGAGTACGCCGAGACCGCCGGCGTGGCCGGCACGAGCCCTGCCGAACTGGTGGCCAGTCCCCAGATCAAGGAACTGTTCCAGAAGCTCATCGAGGAACTGAACGCCGATCTGCCGGGCTTCAGCCAGATCAAGAAGGTTTCGTTGCTGGAGCGGGAGTTCACTCTGGACGCCGGGGAATTGACGCCGACCATGAAGGTCAAGCGCTTCAACATCGCCCGCAAGTACCGTGACGTGATCGACGCCATGTATCCGTCGGAGTTGAATGGTGAGAACAGCTGAGGCGGACCTGCCTACGAACCGCCGAGGTGGACGCTGGCTCGACCCCTATGTCTGCACGGGGGTCGGGATGGTGGGCAATGCCCTGCTGTCGGCGGGCAAGATCATCGTGGGCCTGGCTGCGGGCTCGGCGGCCTTGGTGGCCGACGGTTTCCACAGCACGGCGGACGTGCTCGGCGACGTGGGCATCCTGCTGGCCCTGAAGGCCGCCAACCGTCCCCCCGACGAGAACCACCCGTATGGGCACCACAGCTTCGAGACCCTCGGCGCCATCGTCGTGGCCATCCTCATGCTCGTGACGGCCGGGATCATCGCCTGGGAAGGCGGGCGCGCCCTGTGGCGAGGCGAGTACCTGTGGCCGACCTGGCCCGCGCTGGTCGCGTCCATCGCCTCCGTCGTGATCAAGGAGGTCATGGCCCGCTACACGCTATTCGCCGGGCGGGTGCACAACAGCCCCGCCCTTTTGGCCAACGGCCTCATGCACCGCTCCGACGCCATCAGTTCCCTCGCGGCCGCGGCGGGCATCGGCGGCGCCATGCTGGGTTGGCGCTTCTTAGACAGCCTCGGGGCCATCGTCATCTCCGTCTTCATCCTGCGTATGGGCTGGCAACTGCTGCGTGAGAACGTCATGGCGCTCATGGACACCATGCCCGACCGGCAGCTCATCGACGACATCGCGGCGTCGGTCATGTCCGTGCCCTGCGTGCAGGAGGTCGTCGACCTCCATGTGCGTCAGCGGGGGTCCTGGTACCTGGCGGATCTGCGCATCGCCGTCCATCCCGCCCACACCATCGCCACGGCCCACGACATCGCCCACGAGGCCGAAGATCGGGTGCGCGCCGATGTGCCCAGTGTGGTGCGCCTGTTCGTCCATGTGGAACCCGGTGAGGCGCGCGACCCCCACGACTGCCCCCACCTCGAACGCCGCCGGGTCAGCGGCGATCAGCCCGGTCCCCCAGCACGACCGTGAAGCGCAGGGGCTGCCCCGTCCTCAGCACCTCGAGCTCGACCAGGGCGCCGGGATCATGGGCGCGCAGGGCGCGGGTGAAGCTGGCCAGGTCGCTCACCGGGCGGCCGCCGAACCCCACGAGCACATCGCCCTTCTGCAGACCGGAGAGGGCGGCCGGACTGTCATCGAACACCCCCGCCAGGGTGTAGCCGTCGATCTCCCCCGCAAAGTCGGGCAGGGTGCCCAACCAGGTGGCGCGGTTGCCGGTTCCGGTGCCGTCGCTCTCTCCAAGCCCGCCCGACTCCACCATGAGCCACGGGAAGTCGTCATCGGCAACGCGCAGGCGGGCCACCAGCCGGGAACCGTAGGCCGCGACCCGCGCCATGGCCGCCGGGTCGAGGATACCGCGGGTGTCGGTAGGCCGGTTGTATTCGGGGTACGGACCACCGAAGAGGAAGAGAACCGGCACCTCGCGGGTGTTGAAATTCATGTGGTCGCTGCCCGACCAGCCGCCGGCGGCCAGTTCGAGGGACAGGCCCGGGACGGCGGCGTCCTCGACGAACGTCCGCAGGGATGGCGACGTGCCCACGCCGCTGACGAAGAGCTTGCCGTCGTGGGTGCGGCCGACCGTGTCGAGGTTGATCATCGTGTCGACTGCTTCCAGGGGCACCGGCGGGTCGCTGACGAAGCGCGCGGACCCCTGCAGCCCCACTTCCTCCGCCGCGAAGAAGACCACCAGGACGCTCCGTCCCGATTCGGGGACGAGAAGAACCAGTTCCCGCGCCATCTCGAGCAGGACCGCCACACCCGAGGCGTTGTCGTTGGCGCCCGGGTAGAAGGCGTCGGACGCCGGCACGCCGGCGATGGTGGGGTCGACGCGGCCGAGGTGATCGTAGTGGGCCCCGAGCACCAACCAACGATCCGCCAGGTCTCCATGCCCGGGCAGAACGCCGGCCACGTTGCGATCGCTCCGACCGGTCAGGGGTTGGCCCGCCCACCCCTCGCCTTC
>JAUUZX010000169.1 GCA_030592025.1 bacterium
AGGCACGTAGAACAACGAGAGCCGGTCGGTCATGAAGATGAACGAGAGGAAGGCCACCACCGTGGTCAAAGTCGTGGCCATGATCGGGAAGGCCACCTCGCGGGTGCCGTCCACCAGCGCCTCACGGCTCCCGGTGCCGCCGTTGCGCCCGCTCAGCCGGCGGTGGATGGCGTCCAGCACGAGGATGGAGTTGTCCAGGAGCATGCCGAAGCACACGGTCAGCCCGCTGATGGTGATGAAGTTCACCGACACGCCGAAGAAGTAGAACATCGACAGGCAGATGACGATGGCCAGGACGATGGAGAAGACGACGATGGCCGTCAGCCGCGCCCGTTTCAGCGCCAAGGCCAGTATCATGAAGAGCAGGCCCAGGATCACCACCGAGCGGATCACGAGTTCCTCGAGCTTGTCCTCCAGCTCCTCGCCTTCGTCCTGGTCGATCTCGAAGCTCACCGGGAAGGGCGCCGCCGCCTCGATCTCCGGCAGCATATCCCGGAGGCGCCGGCTCACGGAGATGGAGTTCTGGCCGCTGCGCTTGGTGACGTTCAGGGTGATGACGTTCTCGCCGTTGATGCGGCTGTAGTAGGTGATGTCCTCGAAGTCGGGGCGCACTTCGGCCACGTGGCCCAGGGTGACGGACTGGCCGCCGATGTTGGCCAGGACCGTGCCCTTGAGCTCGGACAGGGCCACATCGTCGCGCACGCTCACCGTGAGTTCGCGGCCGGCGCGCCGCACCGGACCCGCCGGGGTGATGTCGTCCAGGTTGTCCAGGCGGGCGACGATGCCGTCGGCGGTCAGGCCGTACCGCTCCATGAGTTGCAGGTTCAGGAGGATCCGCACCAGGGGGCGCGCGCCGCCGCGCAGCTCGGCGTCCGCCACGCCGGGCAGGGCCAGGAAGCGGGGCAGCAGCCAGGTCTCGGCCCGGTCGCGCAGTTCGTTCATGGACAGCGGCGAGATGAGGCTCACCGAGAAGAACTCCTCCGCCCTGAGCTCCTCGGGCACGTAGGCGCGGATGAAGGGCTGGCCCGCCCGGTCCGGCAGGTTGCGCCGCACGGCGCCCAGGCGCTCGGCCAACTCCAGGCGCGCGAAGTCCATGTCCGTGCCGCGCTTGTACTTCACCGTGACGCGGCTCAGGCCGTGGCGCGACTGGGAGTCGATGTCCTCCACCGCGTGGCAGCCGGCCACCGCCTCCTCGATGGGCAGCGTGATCGAGCGCTGGATCGCGCTGGGGGAGGCCCCGTTCCAGTTGGTGGTGATGCTCAGTTCCGGCAGGTCCGTCTCGGGCATGGCCTCGATGTTGAGACGGGGCAGGGCGTAGACGCCCGTGACCATGAGGGCCGCGAACAGCATCCAGGTGGCGACGGGGTGGTCGACGGCGAAGCGTATCATCGCATCAATACTCCCGGTCGATCCGGCGGTGGAGCATCTCGTACACCACCGGGGTCAGGAAGAGCGTCAGCAACGTCGCGATGCTCAGGCCGCCGATGATCGTGATGGCCAGGGGGCGCTGCATCTGCTCGCCGGTGCCCAGACCCAGGCCCATGGGCACCATGGCCAGCACCGTCGTGACGGTCGTCATGAGGATCGGGCGGAAGCGCATGGCGCTCGCCTCGAGGATGGCCTCGCGCCCCCCCATGCCGTCGGCCCGGAGGCGGCGGATGGTGGCCACCTTGACGATGGCGTCGTTCACCGCGATGCCCAGCAGGGCGATCATGCCGATCAACGAGATGATGTTGAGGGACTGGCCCGTCAGCAGGAGCGTGACCACGGCCCCCATGATGCCCACCGGCAACACCGCCGAGATGATGAGGGGGTCGAGGAAGCTCTCGAACTGGGCGGCCAGGATCATGTACACCAGCAGGGCCGACAGCAGCAGGGCCCAGCCCAGATCGCGGAAGCTGTTGTTGATCTCCTCCTGCTCGCCGCCGGTGATGAAGGCCACGACTTCGGGCCGCTCGAGGTCGGCGAGGATGAGGTTCACGTCCACCCACACCTCGGCCACGGGGCGCCCCGACACGTCGCCGGCGAGGGTGATCTGTCGTCGCTGGTCACGGCGCACGATCTCCCGCACGGGGGTGCCGCGGGACTGGTTGACGAAGGAGGCCAAGGGCACGGTCTTGCCCCCGCCCAGGGCCACGGGGGAGGCGAGCACCTGGTTCAGGTCGTAGCGCTGGTCCCGGGGCAGGCGCACGGCGATGTCGATGCGCTGCTCGATCTCGTTGTAGGTCGTGGCGACGGTGCCCTGGATCCGGTTGCGCAGCTCGGCCGCCAGGGCGTCGGGCTCGAGGCCGTAGCGCAGGGCCCTCTCGCGGTTGATGGTGATCTCGACGGTGGGGTTGCCCAGCACCCGGTCCATCTCCAGGTCCTCCAGGCCCGGCACGTGGCGCAGGCGGGGGAGCAGGTCGTCGGCCACCGCCAGGGCCTCGTCGCCGCGCTCGGCCACGACGCCCAGGGTGAACGCGGCCTCGCCGCTGGCCAGGATCTCGCGCAGGCCCACGCCCTCCTCGCGGAACACGTAGATGGCGCCCTGGTGCTCGTCCAGGCGCTCAGCGAGACGGGCCTTCACCCGCTCCATGTCGTCCTGGCCTTGACGCGACGCACGCAGCATGACCCGGATCCGTGCGGTGTTGGCCGCGCTGTATTCCTTGAGGCTGGCCAGGGTCTTTTCGGTGACGCCGACCTGGGCGTACACGCTCTCCACCTCGGGCATGGGGGCGAGGAAGCCGGCGAGGTCGGCCGCCGCCTCGTTGGTCAGCTCGAGGGGCGTGCCGGCGGGCAGTTCCATGGCCAGGGTGAAGTCGCCGCGGGTACGGTCGGGCATGAAGGAGACGCGCATCCCGGTGCCGACCCAGGCGGCTCCGGCCAGGGCCACGGCGAGCAGGATCAGGAAGGCAGCCTTGTGGTCCATGACCCGGGTCAGCAGGCCGTGATAACGCCGGGCGACGAACTGGAACCCGCTCTCCGTGGGCCGGAAGATGAGTGCGGGCCGGTCGCCGGGAACCCTGAGGATGTGGGCGCTGAGCATGGGCTGCAGCAGCAGGGCGGCAAACACCGACACCAGCAGGGAGATGGTGACGGTGAGGGCCTGATCCCGGAAGAACTCGCCGGCCACGCCGGGCACGTAGATCACCGGGAAGAAGACGGCCACGGTGGTGAGGGTGGCCGCGATCACGGGGGAGGCGACCTCGCCGGCGGCCCGGGCGCACACGTCCCCGATGGATTCTGCGCCGCCCTTCATCATCTTCAGGTGCCGGTTGATGTTCTCCAGCACGACGATGGAGTTGTCCACGAGCATGCCCGCCGCCAGGGAGAGACCGCCCAGGGACATGAGGTTCAGGCTGACGTCGGCGAAGTAGAGGAAGGCGAAGGTCGTCATGATCGACACGGGGATGGCCAGGCCGACGACGATGGGGCTGCGCCAGTCCATGAGGAAGAAGAACAGCACGATGAAGGCCAGCAGGGCGCCGTACTTCAGGGAGTCCTCGAGGCCCTGGAAGCTCTCGGCGACGAAGTCCGCGTCGCGATAGATGAATGAGTAGGAGAAATCGGCGTACTGGTCGCTCAGGATACCCAGGATCCGATCCACTTCCTTGGTGGTCTCGATGGTGTTCTCGTCGACCTCCTTGTAGAGGTGGAGGGAGACGACCTCCTCGTCGCCGGTGAGGGTGAAGCCCTCGGGGTCCTTGATCGTGTCCAGCACCTCGGCCACGTCGCCGATGGTGATGCCCGGTCCGGCGGCGGGGATCTCCGTGGCGCGGATCTCGTCCAGGTTCTCGAATTCGCCCAGGATGCGCAGGGGCAGGTGGAGCGGTCCCTTGCGGATGCGACCGCCGGGGAAGCTGATGTTGGCCACCCGCAGGGCTGTGCCCAGGTCGTCCATGGTGAGGTTGTAAAGGCGCAGCTTGCCGAAGTCCGGGCGCACGAGGATCTCGCGTTCGGCGCCGCCGATGACCTCGGCCTGGCTCACGCCGTTGATCTGCTCCAGGGCGGGCTTGGCGACCTCGCGGGCGAACTCGGTCATGCGGGCCATGGGGTCGTCGCCGTGGAGCACGAGGATGGCGATGGGCCGCGCGCTCGGGTCCCACCTCAGGATGAGGGGCCGGTCCGCCGCCTCGGGGAAGTCGTCCTGGAAGGCCACGCGATCGATGGCCTCCCGCAGGTGCAGGTTGGCGAAGTCCATCTCCGTGCCCCACTCGTACTGCACGGTGATGGTGGAGACGCCCTCGCGGGTCCTGCTGACGACACGCCGCACCCCGGCCAGTCCCGTGATGGTCTCCTCCAGGGGCTGGGTCACGAGACGTGTGAGGTCGTCGGCGGGGGTGTCGGTGTAGTTGGTGATGACCGTCAGGTTGGGGTAGTTGATCGACGGCAGCAGGTCGACCGGGAGCCGTTGGCGGGCCTGGAACCCGATGAGCACCAGGCCGGCGAAGAACATGAGGATGGCGACCGGGCGACGGACAGCGGTCTGGATGATCATGGCCTACTCACCGCCCGTCTCGGTGAAGGCCCACTTGTCCACGGTCTTCAACGTCTTGCGCACCTTGATCTTGGCCTCGTGGGCGAGGGTCATGTGGTCGCTGACGACGATCTCGTCGCCCGGGGCCAGGGAGCCGCCGCTGTGCACCTGCTTGATCTCCACCCACTCGTCGTTCTGATGGCCGATGGTCACGTATAGCCACTTGGCCCGGTCGTCCTCGCGCTTGAAGACCAGGGGCCGGTCGTCACGGATGAGCAGCGCGTCCGACGGCACCATGAGCAGGTCCGGGAAGACGATGCCCGCGATCTGGGCCCGGACGAACATACCCGGCCGGTAGCGCCCCTCGGGGTTGGGGAAGCGGATGAGCACCTGGCAGGTGCGGGTGGCCTCGTCCAGGATCGGGCTGATGACGTCCACGGCCAGGGAGATCGTGTCGCCGGTGGCGGGGATGGCCAGCAGCACCGGGCGGCCTTCGGCCAGGTTGCCCAGGTCCGCCTCGAGGACGTTCACCGCCGCTTCGAGTTGGGTGTTGTCGTAGACGGTGCACACGGTCTGACCCACGGAGAGGATCTCCCCGGCGACCATCTGGAGCCCCTGCACGATGCCCCCGAAGGGCGCACGGATTTCCGTGTACTCCAGGTTCAGGCGGGCCCGCTCCTCGGACATGCGGGCCTCGGCCAGCCCGGTGCGTTGCTGGAAGACGGCGTC
>JAUUZX010000019.1 GCA_030592025.1 bacterium
AATTCGGTGGCCGACAACGGCGGCACCCGGAACCCGCGTCCCATCTCGCTTTGCAGGAATCCTGCCGCTTCGAGGCCGAGCATGGCCTCCCGCAGGGGCGTGCGGCTGATGCCCAGGTCCTGGCTGACGTGGGCCTCGTTCAGGCGCGTCCCGGCCGGCAGGCGACCGTCCAGGATCCGCTCCCGGATTTCCTTCTGGACGTCGGCGCGCAGGGGCTTCCTGTCAAACAAGATGGGGTTTCCTGTCAAACACAACGGGGTTTCCTGTCAAACATGGCGGCGTACCTCGGCTGTGGTCGTTCCATGGAGAATCGGGCGCATTATGGCACCCTCCGCGGGAGCACGCCAGCCTAGACAACGACGACCGAATTCTCCGCGTCAGGGAAGCCGCTCGGCACGTACTTGTCGGCGTCGCTCTCGTTGGTCCACGTGCCGTCGCCGACGAGATAGCGGAATTGGTACTCGTGCCCCGTTTCCAGATCCACCGTGACCGTGAAATCACCGGCAGCCAGGCGTTTCATGGGGGTGGCCGTCAGGTCCCAGTCGTTGAAATCCCCCACGAGGTTCACGCGTTCCGCGCCATTGGCGGCGTCTGGCGCCAGCCGGAACGTGATCTTGCCCACCGGGCGTGTCTTCAGGTACCGCTTCTTCAAACTCATGTCGATTTTCCTCCCTCCGACCAAAGAACCGGTTTCGTGCAACAGGATAGGGATGATCGGCGGGGTTGCAAGCTTCTCTTCGGACGAAGGTCCCCGTTCGGCCCGACCCCTGCAGTGGTTCCAGCAGGGAAGGGCGAAGAGGCGTTGCAGGGAATGATAAGGATTGGCAACGCCGGGCAAAACGAAAGGTCGCCACCAAGCGACGGGCCAAATGCAACGAGGTCAGGACCATGAGTGAAATACGCGAACTTCTGAACATCGGGGGGGGCAATTTCTGCGACCGGTTGGACGTCAGTCCGGCCCTGCGGCATGCCTGGCGCCTTGTTTTCGACGGCGAATGCGAAGAAGCCGAGGTTCGGTTCCGCCGCATCGTCAACGAGGACAAGCACAACCCCGAGGCTCTGGCCGGCCTGGCTATCTGCGTGGCCGAGGCCGGAGGCCGTTTCGTCACGGCCGAGAAGCTGGCCAACCTGGCCGTCAAGGTGGGCAAGCGCTCGCCGGCCGGTAACCTGGCCCTGGGCTACATCAACATCCGGGCGTCGCGGATCGATGAGGGGTACCGCTGCCTCATGAAGGCTCGCCACGTGGCCCCCAAGGACCCCCGCCTGCGGGCGGGCATGGTGTGGTACGAGAACGAGCGCCCGCCCGTCGTGGCCGACCTGGCCCGGGAGCATGTCGTGAACAAGATGCTGGGCGGGATGCGCCTGGTGCTGGGCAGCCCCACCCGCCGCGCCGCCGCAGCCGTGGTGCTGGGTGTCGGGATCTCGCTGACGCGGGTCATGATGATCTGAGAGGTTCCCGGGACGGACGCGGCCAGTGCCCCGGCATCGGTCGCGTCCCGACCCACCCTGGTCAACGCAGGCGGGCCCGCAACTCCTGCGCGGCGGCCTGCGCGGCGGTCTCCCACGGGCCGGCGCCGAAGTAGCTACGCAGATCTCCACTGACGGGTATCACGAGCAGGGACGGCTTCCACTCCACCGTCCGCGCCGACTCCACCTCCTCCAGACCCCCGCCCTCGACCACGGCCACGGCTTCGTTCAGGTGCAGGTGGCGCACGGCCTTGAAGACGGCCCGGAACCAGCCCTCCCGCTCAGGATCGGCGCAACGGGCCTGGGGGCGGGACAGGCGCGCCAGGTGGTAGTGGCTCGGGGTGAAGGCCAGCCCATCCAGTTCGAGCCGTTCGCAGGCGACGATGAGGACTGCGGCCGTGTCGCGCAGCAGCCCCAACCCCGGGTAGGTCTGACCCGGCAGAAGAGGCCGGGTCATCTCGAAGCGGTGCTCCGCATCCTGGATGAGCAGCCACTCGACCATGAGCAGCGTGCGGCCGGGCAGGGCGGTGCGGTCGACCCGCAGCCGCAGCTCGAGCAGGACGAGGGGCGTCGCGCCGCCGGTCACGATGCGCAGGGTGTGGCCCAGGGGGTCGTCCAGTTCGAGGACGACGCTCAGTTCCTTGTAGCCCCGTTTCCGCAGGCGCTCCAGCAGTCCGGATTCCTCGAGGAGCAACTCGATGCCGTGGTGGCTGATGTGGCCCAGGAAACGGGTCTCGCGACCGCCCGCCGCGCCCGCGAATTCGTCCGGGGTCAGGCCCCAGTCGTCGCCGTTGCCGGTATCGTCGGGGGCGCCGTGATCCGGATTCTTCATGAGACGGACGATGCGCCGGTAGTGGCCGACGGGCAGCTCGTGGTCCAGGGGGATGTCGAGGCGCGCATCGCCGGTGAGCAGCCAGGAGCCGAGGGCCGCGCCATGGCGCCAGGCCCGCGGGCCGTAGCCGCCGGCGGTGAGGATGACGCAGGCCGTGTCGCCGCCCCTCACCCGGTCCATGCCGATCTGTTCGAGGACGAAGCGGTCCCGGGCGAGCAGACCATCCAGGGAGATGCGCCAGTTGCCAAGCCGGTCATCGAGGGCCGGGTCGGCGCCGGCCAGATAGAACACGCAACCCGGGCGCACCTGCGCGACCACCGGCGGCAGGTGCTCGCGGATGGCGGCGAGGTAGGCCTCGTCCTCGACGTCCGCGCCCAGGGCGATGCTCGTGGAGGCGACGGCATCGGTCGAGCCCAGGTCCTGGTTGTGGATGGAGAAGGTGTGGACCGTCGGGTCGTCGGCGAAGATGGAGCGGGTGCCGTCGCCGTCGTGCACATCCAGGTCGACAACCAGGACGGGGAAGTCGTGGCCCTTGTCGCGCAGGGCGTCGATGGCCAGGGCGACGTCGTTGAAGACACAGAACCCCGAGCCCCGGCTGCGACCGGCGTGGTGCAGACCCCCGCCCAGGTTCATGGCCACCCGGCGGCGCTGCAGGGCGAGGCGCGTTGCCCGCAGGGTGCCGCCGCACACGGCGCGCTGGAAGCCGAGGAAGCGGTCCTCCACCTCGGGCCCCACGGCCAGGCCGAGGATTTCCGTCAGCGCACCAGGCTCCTCGAGGGCACGGATGTAGTCCGGGTCGTGGACTCGCTGCAGGCGCTTCAGCGACGCGGGTCGCGGCCGTCGCACCATGCCCTGCCGCAGGAGGCGACGTTTCTCCAGGTAGGACAGGATGCGGAAGGGGCGCCGACCGTCGTAGGCCGCCAGGGCCCCCGGCAGCTCGTAGCTGTGGTGGATGATGAAGCGGGGGCCCGGCGGGTCCATCCTGCCGCCGAACCACGCGCGGATGCGGTTCCACATGGCGTGCCTTCCCGGCCCCGGATGGCACCGGGGCCGCCCCGAGGGTGCGGCCCCGCGCGCGTCGGGTCAAGCAGGATGGGGGGTCAAGCTAGATGGAGAACCAGTAGGAGAACTTGGCCAGCAGGGTGTTCTCGGGTTCGGCGCGGAAGGGGAAGCCCGCGTCGAAGCCGTTGTCCCAGCGCCCCGGTCCCGGATGATCGAAGCCCTCCTCGAAGCGGCCCTTGGTGTGGGTCCACACCAGGAAGATGGTCGAGCCCGGCCGATACTCCCAGCGGTACACGACGTTGACGTTCACCGCGCCGAAGTCGAAATCGTAGTCCGAGGCGGCCAGGTCGTAGGGTCGGAGGTCGTAGCTGTCGGGTGTGGCGAGCCAACGGGGGTCGCTGTAGTCGCCGTAGGTGAGGAAGGGCTGGATGTAGATCTGCAACGAGCGGTCCCGGTCGAACAGGACGCTTGAGCGCAGGGTGATGTCGTAGGTGCGCTGGTCCAGTTGGCTGAACACGTAGTCCACGTCACCGATGCCCGTTACCCCGGCCTGGGCGCCGTCGTTCTCGAAGTTGTCCAGCCACTGGTCCGCCTCGCGGTTGGTGCTGACGCCGACCTCGATGGAGTGGGAGAAATGCTCGCTCTGGTTCCAGCGCAGCCGGACTTCCCCGCGGTGGCGCACCGTGCCGGCGGTGGTGGAGTCGTACTGGTAGGACGCGTGGACGGAGAAAGGCTTGCGCCAGTCCGTGGTGCCGCCCAAAGCGATGAGGTTGCGCGTCGGGGTCGTCATCAGGGGGCCGCGGCGGTCATCCCAGTGACGGGTGGCGTGCTTGTTCGTGCCCTCGAAAGTGTGCCCCCCGAACACCCAGGCCTGGTGGAAACTCTTGAACTGTCCCCACAGGTTGAGGTGCACGCCCGCACTTTGCCGGTGGCCGCCCTCGTAGGACCAGACCTTGTCTCCGCTGGCCGCGTCGTACCCGCCGTTCCCGGCGTAGAGCCAACTCTTGTAGCCGTCGACGGAGATGTTGGCGGCGTTGAACGCGCCCCCGTCACCGTCGGCGTTGTGCACCCAGCGCAGGTCGCCGGCGACGATCTTCTCGTCGGGGGCCGAGAGGAAGCCCATGTCGTTGGGGTCGAGTTTGTTGTGCTCCCACTTGCCGGCCAGCCCTCCCCGCCAGTCGCCGGCCAGTTTGCGCATCTCGAGGCGGCCGCCCGTGCCGTAGCGGAGTTCGTCCGAGTGGTCGAGGTCGAACCCCTTGGTGTGGGGGTCGATGAGCGTGCCCACCGCCGAGCCCTTCGCCCGGTACATGCGGTCGTCGAAGTTCAGTTCGAAGTCGACGCCGCCGGAGTAGCCGTTGCGCCGCAGGCGGTCGCTCGTCGTGTCCAGGAAGGTGTCCTCGTCCCGGTACACGGCCGTGCCCATGAGGTTGATGCGATGCTTCCCCTCGTCGAACTCCTTGCCCGCGCGGAGGAGGCCGTAGTAGGTCTTGTGCCGGCCGTCGACGAGGGGGTTGTGGGCCTTGCCGGGCACCGCCACGTCGGTGGCCGCGGCCAGCACCGCCAGGGGCATGTCGCCGATCTTGCCGGTGATTTTGGCCGCCCCGCGGATGCGCGCGTTGGGGTCGCCCGTGCCGATGCGCCGCGAATAGAAGAGGTTGAAATCCGGGTGCTGGAAGAACCGCGCGCCTTCGATGAAGAAGGGGCGTTTCTCATCGTACCAGGTCTCGAAAGGCGAAAGATTCAGCTCGGAAGGGTCGGCCTCGACCTGCCCGAAGTCGGGTTGGGTCGTCACATTCAGGGTGAGGTTGGACGTCAGGCCGTACTTGAAGTCGGCGCCGATGCTCTGGCTGCGTTTCCAGTCGTCGTCGCCCGCTTCGGCGGGGTCGGTGTGGCGCGTCACCACGTAGGGCAGGATCTCCAGCTTGCGGGGGTTCTCCACGTCCCGCAGGCCGGTCAAGGTGCCCCAGTTGCTGATGAACCCGCTCTGGTCGCGGTCCCAGTTCACCCAGCCCGTGTCCTCGCCGCGGCCGTGGAGCCAGCGGTACACCTGCAGGCCCCAGATCATGTCCGACGCGGGCTTGAAGCGCACCTGGCTGAAGGGGATGCGCACCTCCACGTACCAGCCCCGGTCGTCCCGGGAGACCTCGGCCTCCCACACGGCATTCCAGTTCTCGTCGCGGTTGCCGTTGTCGAAGAGGTAGGAGTCCTGCTGCACGCCCTCGGGGTTGACGCGGAAGTTGTAGCCCGTGGTGCGGTCGAGGTAGGGGTCGATGTAGATGCTGACGAGGTCCGAGGTTTCGATCTGGTCGCGGCGGCTGAGGTAGCTCGCCACGTCGGCCATGTCGTTTTCCCAGCAGGCCATGCCGATGTAGATGGCGTCGTCGTCGTACAGGATCTTGAACGTGGTCGCCACCGACGCGGGGGCGAAGCGGTTCGGATCCGCCTGGCGGAAGCCCCAGCCCGTGAGGGCGCGGTCCCAGACCGGTTCGTCGAGGTAGCCGTCGAGGTCGATGCGGTCCCCGTCCAGGTAGGTGGCCGCTATGGTGGGCACGGAGGTCGTTGTGCCGTTGGCTTTCGCGAGGTAGGCGGGACCGTCGCCCGTGGGGGCGAAGGACGGGACGGTGGCCAGGGCGGGCAGCGCGAGCCCGCAGATCACGGCGGCGGCGAGGGCCAGGAGTCGAGCGCGGTGCATGGATCCTCCAGGTGGGGACGGTTCGAAGCGGATGTCTCCCGGGTAGTCGCTGTCGGGAGCACCGGGAAAGTACGGGAAGAAGGGGGGAGTGTTCCAGGGAAACAACCCCCGGATCCCGGCCCGTGGTATGTTGGCGCCTTGGCTGGGCCGTTGCCCACGACCATGAGGAACCGTCGGCAGGAAGGACAAACCATGGTTGCCACCAGCGACGAACGGACCCCGGTGGACTTTTCCCAGCACGCCCATTGTTGGGTGTGCGGACGGGACAACAGGATAGGCCTGGGTGTGGAGTTTTCCGTGGACGCCGCGGGGACCGTGGAGGGTGCCTTCCCCTGCGACCCGGCCTACGCCGGCTACCCGGGCTTCGTGCAGGGTGGCGTGGTGGCCGCCCTGCTGGACAGCGCCATGACCAATTGCCTGTCGGCCCGGGGTTTCGTGGGCGTGACAGCCGACCTCCAGGTGCGCTACGTTCGGCCGGTCCTGATCGGGAAGACGGCCACCGTGCGGGCCTGGCACGAGCGTGGTCGCCGTCTGACCCACGAACTGGGCGCCGAGTTGCTCCAGGACGGCGAGGTCGTCGCGCGAGCCACCGGCAAGTTCATGAAGCACCCTGATTGAACCCTGACCTGATCCGGGAGGATCGCCATGAAGAAGATCGGCATCATCATCTGTGACCGGTACCGTTCCTGCGCCGGCGGCAAGTGCCTGCGGGCCGTGCGCGAACGGGCCGGAGCTTTCGCGCGCTATGCCGATGAAGAGGTGGAGATCGTCGGTTACACCTCCTGCGGCGGTTGCCCCGGCGGCAACATCGAGTACGCCCCGGAGGAGATGCAGAAGAACGGTGCGGAGATCGTCCATCTGGCCACGGGGCTCGTGGTGGGCTACCCGCCCTGCCCCTGGCTCGACGACTTCCGCGCGTTCATCCCGCGCCGCTACGGCATGGAGGTCGTCGTCGGCACCCACCCCGTGCCCGAGAAGTACCGCCTCATCCACGAGGACCTGGGCACCTGGACCGATTGGCAGGCCCGCGATGACCTGCAGGTCCTGCTCGCCGACCGGGAAACGCGGCTGGCCTACGACTGAAATTGCCGGTGTTCCGTGTTCCCGGAGGTACGCGGGGCCGCATGCCGTGTTCTCTGTGGTACACCAAGTAGATTGGTGGGAGTTATAACTCGTTGTACCGTAATGAATAAGTTTTGGGGCGGTTTGGCCCGCTTCCTGCGATAGACGGGGCAAGACCCCCTGATTAGGATTTGGACCCGACCCGAAGGAGACGACCATGACCCGCAACCTCTTCCTGACCACGCTCCTGGTCTTGCTCATGATGGCCGTCGGCGCCAGCGCCCAGGGCAACGGTCCTGGCGACGGCACCGGCGAGTGCCAGTTCATCGACGAGGACGGCGACGGTTTCAACGACCTGGCGCCCGACGCCGATGGCGACGGCATCCCCAATGGCCAGGACCCGGACTACGTGAAGCCCGGCGACTGCACCGGCAACCAGAATCAGTACAAGCACCAGCACAAGCACATGAACGGCCAGCTGGGCGAGGACGTCGAGATCGTGAAGTCCTCCGATGAAGCCAACATGTTCGCCTGGAAGGGCGAGAACGGCACCGGCCAGGCCTCGGGCCCGGGCCACGCCTACGGCCCCGGTGACGGCACCGGCACGGCGGTGGGTCCCAACGACGGTACCGGCTTCGGTCCCGGCGAGGGCACCGGCGAGTGCGACGGTGAAGGTGGCGTCGACGCCAAGCGGACCGGCCGACGGTAGCTCGAAGAACGATCACCATGCCTTTGGGGGCCGGCTTGCCGGCCCCCTTCTCCAGTAGGGAGTGAGAACGTGCGATTCCCCGTCCTCAACGGCGCCCCGATTCTCCTCGCACTGATCCTGATCCTCGCCGCGGCACCGGTCCACGCCGAACTGACCGGCCGCGTGACCGCCGAGGGTGGGCACCTGGAGCACCCCCTCGGGATCGCCGTCGAGACAGCCTCTCCCTACATCAACGGCAAATTGGGCCTGAACTTTCGCGTGCGGACCGGCGGCTCCCTCCTGCGTGTCACCTACGAAGGCTCCACCTACCGCTTCGATCCCGACGTGCCCCTGGACTACTCCCGGCACGCCGTCGGCCTGGAATGGGTGCGCCCCGCCGCCCGCGAGGACTGGACCCTCAGCGTGGGCGTGCAGGGGGCCTCTCGCCGCAACATCCAGGGCTACCGGATCTACGACCACGACGAAGCCTACGGCTACCTGGCCTTCAAGACCTACCCGCACCCCCGGGTCATGGTGCGCGGCTGGGCGGGCCTGCGGGCGCGGACCTACGACGACCTGCCGGAAGAGAGCTACCTCGAACCCCACGCCGTGCTGGAGATCAAACGCTTCGGCGGGAGCCGCACGACGGTGGGTCTGTCGGCACGTCTGGGCGGAAAATGGTTCAACGAGTCCGTGGCCAAGAACGTGTGGGGCACCACGGACACGCCGTCCACCTCCCAGCTCGTGACGGCCCTGTCCCTGTCCCGTGGCCTGTCGGAACGATTCGGCGTCCGGGCCAACCTGAGCCATCGGCTCACCATGGCGGAGTTCCCCTACTGGGTGGGCGAGGACATCTACGACAGCCCCCTGCTCGATCGCTACGCCCGCAGCGGCCCGTCGGTCCTGGGTGCGGCCAAGTGGCTCGCCCCGCTGCAGACCTGGCTCGAGGTCGGCGCCGCCTGGCGGGAGGACGACTACGGCGAGATCGTCTTTGCCGACGGTACGGGCGGCGGTGGCTTGCGCAGTGATACGGTCGTCGACACCTTCGCCTCCCTCAAGCGCCGCTTCATGAAGCAGGGCAAGGGCGCCACCCTGACCGGAACGGTGTCCTGGCGCGATCAGGTCTCCAACCTCGAGGTCTACACCTGGACCGGGCTGGCGTTTTCCGCCGGTCTGGAGTGGCGCTGGTAGCGTCCCGATCTCCCGCCGAGAAATCTTTTCCACCCACCGAACCCTCGACACCTTCCGTGCGTCTGTGGTGTGATCGCGGTGCGCGCATCAAGTAGCAGAGTCACCGGACGCGCCGGCACCCCGCGGAGGATCATGGACCAGATAGAGATGCTGCAGCGTTGCCGGGACGGCGACGAACTGGCTTGGGAGGTACTCGTGAGACAGCAACAGGGACGCATATGCTCCATCGCCCTCGGCTACACGGGCGACCAGGACGAGGCCTTCGACCTCGCCCAGGAGATCTTCGTGCGGGTCTGGGACCGCCTGGCCTCCTGCACGGACCTCAAGCGGTTCGGCCCCGGGCTCATGAGCATCGCCCGCAACGCCTGCCTCGACCATCTGCGCCGCAGGAAGGCCCGCCCCCCCCGGCAGGACATCCCCGCCGACGAGATGCACAACCTGCGCACCGGCGGGCCCACCCCCGAGGACGACTGGCTCACCTCGACCCGGCAGCGCCTCGTGCACCGGGCCCTGGGTCACCTCACCGACATCAACCGCGAGATCATCCTGCTGAAGGACATCCAGGGACTGCCCCTGGAGGATATTGCCGGGATGCTGGATCTCCCTCTGGGGACGGTGAAGTCGCGCTCGAGCCGGGCGCGGGTGGAGCTGGCCCAGGTCATCGTCGATCTGGGCGGCGGTCCGGATTCGAGTTCGGACGCCGGCAGGGAGGCCGTGTCATGACCGGGCGGCGTGACGACAGGAATAAGGAATTCGTGCGCGACGTGTTGAACCGCACCTCGGGCTCGCCCTGCCGCCGCGC
>JAUUZX010000504.1 GCA_030592025.1 bacterium
ACCGACGGCCCCAGGATCACCCCCGCGATGATCTGGCCCGTGACCGAGGGCAGTCGCAGACGTCGCGCGAGGGCTCCGCACAGGGCGCCCGCCGTCAACAGGACGGCGAGCACGAACAGGGGGCTGCTGGCGGTGGTGTCCATGGGGCGCATTATGCATGGGGTCCCCCGCCCCTGCCACCGGGAATCCCCGGGCCCGCCGACAGCGACCAAGTTGACCGTGGGGACCCCATGGCTTACGATGCCGAGGTTCCACGCGATCCCTGCACCGTACCCCTTCCATGTCCCCCGGGCGGAGGTTCGTCCGTGCGTTCGATCCGGTCGATCATCGTGGCCACGGCCCTCCTCATGGTGGGGTTCTGGGTCATCGAGGCGACGGTCGACGTGCTGGTCTTCCACGAACTGACCTTCGTCGAATCCCTTCTGAACCCTGGTGTCCACGATCACTACCTGCGCTTGACGGCCCTGGCCGTGATCCTGTTCGGGGGCATCATGTGGGCCCTGCATATCCGTCAACTGGACTCCCTGCGGAGCACCCTGACCACCAGCGAAGCCCGGTACCGCACCCTGGTCGAGTCCTCGCCGGAATCCGTGCTGGTGCTGAACGGCGAGAGGATCCTCTTCGCGAACCGGCGGGCCTTCCAGCTCATCGGCGCCCGGGATGCGGACGCGGTCGAAGGCCGGGAGGTGTTCGATTTCATCCACCCCGACGACCATGGCATCGCCCGGGAGCGCATGGATCGACTCGACCAGGGCCAGACACAGGTGCGCCCCTTCGAGATCCGGGTGGTCGCGCTGGACGGCACGATGGTCTCGGTGCTTGCCGGCGCCACGGTCATCACCTACGGAGAGCGGCCCGCCCTGCTGGTCTTCCTGCGGGACATCAGCGACGAGCTCGAGACCCGGCGCGAGCTGATGGCCAGCCGCGATCGCCTCAGCCTCGCCCTCGAAGCCGCCCGGGACGGTGTCTGGGACTGGGACATCGTCGCCGACACCATGGTCTACAACCGTTCCTGGGCGGCGATGCTGGGGCTCGACCTCAAGGATGTCCGCCCGGACCGTTCGACCTGGTCCCAGTCCATCCACCCCGACGACCGGGAGCGGGTCGAAACCCTGCTGCAGGCCCACCTGCGCGGCGACATCCCCAACTACGAAACCGAAGTGCGGCTCCGCCACGCACGGGGCCACTACCGCTGGGTGATCGATCGCGGGCGCGTGGTCGAACGCGACCCCGCCGGCCGCCCATTGCGCATGACCGGCACCCATCGGGACATCACCGCCCGCAAGGAGGCGGAGATCGCCCTGGAGATCCGCAACTGACTCGCCGAAGCCTTCCTCACCACCCAGGGCAACGACCTCTACAGCGAGGTGCTGGATCAGCTATGCCGCGCACTGGACAGCCCCGCGGGGCTGTTCGGCACCTTCGACCACCTGGGCAACCTGCGCATCGTGGCCGGCAAGCCCCACTCCCCCCAGGTTCAGCACGTGGTGCCCCGGGCGGAACTCGACCATCACCTGCAACGCACCATCGAGCAGCAGCTGCCGGTTTGCGAACCGGGCGAGGCCCTGCTGGCCGGGAGCGGGCACCCGGTCCGCGGCATGTTGATGGTGCCGATCACGAGTCGCGACACCGTGTTGGGTGTCGTGCAGGTGGCGGACCGGACCGAGCCCTACGATGCGTCGGACCAGGCCCTGCTCGCCTCCGCGGTGGGCTACCTGGCGCCGATCCTCCAGTCCCACATGTCCAACGAGTCGACGGAGACCCAGCTGCGTCAGGCCCAGAAGATGGAGGCCCTCGGCGTGCTGGCCGGCGGCATCGCCCACGACTTCAACAACATCCTGCAGGCCATCCACGGCTTCGCCAGCCTGGCCGGGGACACGGCGCCGCCCGATGGGCACCTGCGCCACGATCTGGACCGCATCCTCAAGGCCGCCAAGCGCGGCGAGGATCTGGTGCGGCGGATCCTCCTCTTCAGCCGGCGCGAGGAGCAGGATGTGCGGCCCCTCGACGTGGTCGCCCTCGTTCAGGAGGCGGTGGAGTTCCTGCGGCCGGCCGTACCGGGCAATGTGCGCATCGTGGCCGACCTGGATCCCGATGCGGGGCTGGTGATCGGCGACCCTTCCCAGTTGAACCAGGTGCTGCTGAACCTGGCCACCAATGCTGCCCACGCCATGGAGCCCGGTGGCGGCACCATGACCTTCACCGTGAAACGCCAGACCGCCGGGGACCTCCGGCCCGAACTCCACGCCTTCCTGCGGGACAAGGATCTGACCGTCATCACCATCGCCGATACCGGTTGCGGCATGGACCGGGCCACCCTCGACCGGCTCTTCGATCCCTTCTTCACCACCAAGGAGGTCGGCCGGGGCACGGGCCTCGGGCTCTCCATGGTGCACGGCATCGTCGTGGCCCACGGGGGCGACGTGCACATCGACAGCGAACCGGGCCACGGTACGAGCGTCACGATATTCCTGCCGTGCCAAGGCCCTTCCGGCGCGACGGCCGACACCCACGTC
>JAUUZX010000168.1 GCA_030592025.1 bacterium
AGGTAGTTCAGGCCCTGCAGGTAGAGGGACTCCTCCAGGTACGGAGTCGCCGGATAGTTCTGGAAGAGCAGGTCCAGCTTGCGGATGGACATGCGGTAGGACTCGAGCCTGTGCCATGATTTGGCCTGGAGAAAGAGGGCGTCGTCGGTGAGGCTGTGACCGGGGTACTCGTCCAGAACGGTCTGGGCCTTCTCGATGGCCTTGTCGTAGTTCTGCTTCTGGGCCCCCGTGGGCGGGGGCGGATCCTCGTTCTTCTTGATGGCCTCCTGCCGCGTGTGCTCCGCTTCGTCGAAGGCCTTCTTGGCGTTGTAGAAAATGTTGTACTTGGCGCAACCGGCCAGCAGCAGGAGCAGCAGCAGGGCCCCCCCCAGGCGACGGCCCGTCCCCCCGCGGCGACACCCGGCACCCGAGACCTGAACCCCACCAACCGGTGCAGCGAGAGTGCCAGGAAACCACCACTGACCATGCAAATAATTACGCCACTTGATGTTATTCAACAGATCTCCAGCGTTTCTCTAAGCCAGACATGCCGAGGACGCCCGCCGCACCGGGCCCGCAAACCGGGGGGACTGCAAATCCTATTCCGCTTCGTCCCGCCAGGTCAAGCGGCCCCGCAGGAAGGTGGCCTTCACCCGGCCGGTGAGGGTCTCCCCCAGGTAGGCGGAGTTGCGGCTGCGCGACTGGAAGGACGCCTTGGTGACGGTCCATTCCTGGTCCGGATCCAGGAGCACGAAGTCGGCCCCGCCGCCCTCCTCCAATCCACCGACCGGCAGACCGAACACCCGCGTGGGGTTCTCGGACATGGCCTGCACGAGGCCGCCCAGGTCCATGATCCCCGTCTTGACCAGGTAGGTGACACCCACGGCGAAGGCCGTCTCCAGTCCGATGACGCCGAAGGGCGCCTGATCGAACTGGTGTTCCTTCTCCGTGGCCGTGTGGGGAGCGTGGTCCGTGGCGATGGCGTCGATGGTGCCGTCGGCCAATCCCTCGGCCACGGCGTTCACGTCGTCGGGCTCGCGCAGGGGCGGGCTCATCTTGAACAGGGGCGAGAAGTCCCGGCAACGGCTGTGGTCGAGACTGAAATGATGGGGCGTCGCCTCGGCAGTGACGTGGACGCCCTCGGCCTTGGCGCGCCGGACGAGTTCCACCGCTCCCTTGGTGGAGACGTGGGCCACGTGCAGGTGACCACCGGTCGCGCGGGCCAGTTCGATGTCACGGAAGACAGCGGCGTCCTCGCCGGCCCGGGGCATGCCGCTCAGCCCCAGCCGCACCGACCAGTAGCCGCCGTGCATGACGCCGCCGCCCACGATGGAGCGATCCTCGGCGTGGGAGATGATGGGCACGCCCAGCATACCGGCGTACTTGAGGGCGTTGGACATGAGGCTGCCGTCGGCGACCGGCGAGCCGTCGTCGGAGAAGCCCACGGCGCCCGCGGCGACCATGTCCCCGAACTCGTTCATGCCCTCGCCCCGACGACCCGGGCTCACGGCGCCGGTGGGGAAGACGCGGCAGAAGTTGTGCTCCCGGGCGCGGTCGATCTGGTAGCGTATCATGCCCGAGTTGTCCACGGCGGGCTCGGTATTGGGCATGGTCACGACGCCGGTGAAGCCGCCGGCCGCCGCCGCGCGGCACCCCGTGGCCAGGGTCTCCTTCTCCTCGTTGCCGGGCTCGCGGAAATGCACGTGCAGATCGACGAAACCCGGGGCCAGCACGAGACCACCGGCGTCGAACACGGGCAGGCCCTCGACGGAGGGGATGCCCACGCCGAGACCCTCGATCACGCCCCGCTTCACGTGGAGGTACCCCTTGCGCCGGGCCAGCTTGCCCCGGCGGCAGATCCGCACGTCGGTGATGAGATATTCCGCCGGAATGCGCGTCCAGTTCCAGTCCATGGATGCTTCCCTTTCCTCGGTCACGGGGCTCCGCGGAGGCCCGGCTGATGCCAAGAACCGTCTGCTGTCAAGCGGAGCTGCCCGCGAGGGCGCCGGGGTCGCCGCCGGACAGCAGGTAGATGAGGGCCATGCGCACGGCCACGCCGTTGGCCACCTGGTCGAGGATCACCTGGCGCGGCCCGTCGGCCACCTCGCTGGCGATCTCCACGTCGCGGTTCATGGGGCCCGGATGCATGATGAAGGCCTCGGGTTTCAAACCGCGCACAATATCCTCGGTGATGCCGTACATGCGGTGGTACTCGCGATTGCTGGGGAAGCCCTTGCCGGCTCCCCGTTCGAGCTGAATGCGCAGGATGTTGAGCACGTCGGCGTCGGCCACCGCCTTTTTCAGGTCGTGCTCGATGACGACACCGAGCTTGGCCAGGGCACCCGGCACCATGGTGGGCGGACCGCAGAGGGTCACCTCGGCCCCCAGCTTGTTCAGGCCCCAGATGTTGGATCGCGCCACGCGGCTGTGGACGATATCCCCGATGATGGTGACCTTGCGCCCCCGCAGATCGCCCAGGCGCTGGTGCATGGTCATGATGTCGAGCAGGCCCTGGGTGGGGTGCTCGTGGGCCCCGTCCCCGGCGTTGATCACCGAGCAGTCCAGCACGCGGGCCAGGTAGGCGGCGGCCCCCGCGGACCCGTGGCGGATGATGAGCATGTCGATCTTCATGGCGGCCAGGTTCTCGGCCGTGTCGCGAAGGGTCTCGCCCTTGGAGAAGCTGCTGGTCGAGGAGCTGAAGTTGATGATGTCGGCGGACAGACGCTTCTCGGCCAGTTCGAAACTGATGCGTGTGCGGGTGCTGGGCTCGTGGAAGAAGTTCACCACCGTGCGCCCGCGCATGATGGGCACACCCCGCACCGGCCGGTCGAACACGGCGCGGAAGCGGGCCGCGATGCCCAGCACGCCGAGGATCTCATCGGCGGTCATGTCCTCCAGGCCCAGGACATCCTTGCGCTCGAGGATCATCGGACGACCTCACCCACGACGACCTCTTCGACGCCATCCACTTCCTGCAGCTTCACCTTGATGACCTCGCGCTGGGAGGTGGGCACGTTCTTGCCGACGAAGTCCGGGCGGATGGGCAACTCCCGGTGCCCACGGTCCACCAGCACCGCCAGGCGGATGGCCTGGGGCCGGCCCCAGTCCATGATCACGTCCAGGGCCGCGCGCACCGTGCGCCCGGTGTAGAGCACGTCGTCCACGAGAATGATGATCTTCTCGTTGACGTCGAAGGGCATCTCCGTCGTCGCGACCTGGGGCGTGGGCCCGAGCTTGGACAGGTCGTCCCGGTAGAAGGTGATGTCCAGGGAACCGTGGGGCACCTCGGCGCCCTCGACCTGCTTGAGGGCTTCGCCCAGCCGTTCGGCCAGGGGCACCCCGCGGCGCTGGATACCCAGGAGCACCAGGTTCTCGACGCCCTTGTTGGCCTCGATGATCTCGTGGGCCATGCGCTTGACCGCCCGGGTCATCTCCCCGGAGTTCATGATGACCGCTTTTTCCTTGTAATCCATGATGCTCCTCGGGTTGGGGCGAACCGCGGAGGGCTCGACCCGCTGGGCGACCCGGTCCGCCCGAAAACAGGCAAAAAAAGGGGCATGGCGCTGACGTCCATGCCGGGCTTTTTCCGGGGGCCTCCTTCTATCCTCTATGGGCTGGAGGCAACATAGCAACCGCCCCGGGGGCCAGCAAGGGGATTCTCCATGCCGGGCCCCGGGCGCGAATACCCGCGGTCTACGGCGCGAGTTCGACCACACGGCACCCCACCGCCGCCAGGAAATCCCGGTCGTGGGAAGCGATGATCAGGCCCACCTCCGGATCCGTCGCCGCCAGGAGTTCCAGCGCCATGTCGCGGCCGTCGCGATCCAGGGCGGACGTGGGTTCGTCCAGGGCGATCAGCGGGCGTCCCGACGCCAGAGCGAGGCCCAGGGCAAGACGCCGCCGCTGGCCCGTGCTCAACCCGTGGGGGTTGGCCTCCAGACACCCCGCAGGCAGGCCGAGCTGAGCCACCAGCGCGGCCGGATCCCGGCGGGCGAGGGCCGGATCCAGGGCGATCTCCCGCCGGACCGAACCCGCGGTGAACATGTACTCGGGGAATTGGGGCGCCAGAGCGGCGCGACCGTGGTCCAGGTCGCGGCCCCGGCCCATATACAACCGTTGGTCCCCCAGCCGGACCTCCCCCGACCGGGGCGGCATCAGCCCGACACAGGTGGCCAGCAGCGTGCTCTTGCCGCACCCGTTGGGTCCGACGAAGCCGACCCTCTCACCAGCCCGGACCGTCAGGTCGCAGGGGCCGAAAGCCGGGCCATCGCCCCCGGGTCCCCAGACCAGGTTCTGCAGGGACAGGACCGTCGCCGCACCCGGTGGCGCCACCCGAGGTGGCACCGCGGGCGGCGACACCGGCAGCAACGCCTGGGCCCGGTCGCCGGCCAGCACCACGGCGGGCGCCCCCCGTTCAACGATGCACCCGTCCTCCAGCACGATCAACTCGTCCGCCCGCGCCGCCTCGGTGCGGTCGCAGGTGGCCGTGAGCAGGGCGCCACCGGTGCGCCGCCGCCAAGCGTCGAGGCTGTCCAGCATCCAGGCCGCCTGGTGGGGATCCTGCAGCGCCGTGGGCTCGTCGCACAGCAACAGATCGGGCTCCAGCCCCAGAGCCACCGCCAGGGCCAGGCGCTGCTTCTGCCCCGCCGACAGGACCCGCGGGTCCCGATCGCCGGTACCCTCGAGGGCGTAAGCCGCCAGGTCAGGGTCTCGCTGGTCGCCGCGCCCGAGGGCCAACTCCTGGTGGACCGTCACCGCCACCAGCTGCTCGTCCGGATCCTGGCACACGAGGGCCGAGCGGTCGGCCACCGGTGAGTCGTCCCCGGCCAGGTACTTCAGCAGGGAGGTCTTGCCGGCGCCGTTGGCGCCCAGGAGGGCGACCCAGCGACCGGGGTGGATGTCGAGGTCGATGTCCTCCAGGAGGACCCGCTCGCCGGTCTCGGTCCGGCGCACGAGGGTCCAGTCGCGCAACTGGACGAGGGGTTCACTCCCCATGCCGGAGCGCCTGCAGACGACGGCGCGCCTGGCCCGCCCAGCTCGAATCGGGATCAATCTCGAGGTAGCGCTCCCAGGCGTTGACGGCCCGAGCCGTGTGCCCGCCTTCCTCCAGGGCGCGGGCCCGGCCGAAGATTGCGCGCCGGTGCTTCGGGTCGATGGCCAGGGCCGCGTCGAACTCGGCCACCGCTTCGTCGAAGCGGGCGGTGAGGAAGAGGGCGTG
>JAUUZX010000440.1 GCA_030592025.1 bacterium
TGGCATAGCTGTACACGTAGTACTTGTAGTAGAAGTGGGGGATGTAGGCCCACTCCATGCCGTCGTTGGCGTCGATGGTAAACCCGGGGCCGTAGTAGCGGGTGACGAGGTCGCGGTAGGTCGTGTCCAGCAGCGTGGCCGTGACCGGCGTGCCGTCCTCCACGAATCCATGGACCATGCGCTCGAACTCGCTGAACAGGGTCTGGCGGTAGATGGTCGTGCGGATGCTCTCCAGTTCGGCCGCCAGGATGCCGGCCTTGGCAGCCTTCGAGTCGGCCTGCTCGACCAGGTAGTCCGACAGCAGGGCCTCATTGCAGGTCGACGCGATCTCCGCCAGGAAAGCCACGTACCGGTAGTTCCAGTAGGGCTGGTTCCCCATGGCCAGGTGGCTGTGGATGGCGTGGCCGAACTCGTGGGCCAGGGTCGACAGGTCGTCGAGGCTGTCCTGGTAGTTCATCTTCACGTAGGGGTGCCGACCGTACACGCTGGCGCTGAAGGCGCCGCTGTCCTTGTCGTTGCTGGGGTAGACGTCGATCCAGCCGTTGGCCGGGTCGAGGCCCTCGTTCAACACCTTCACGTAGTCCTTGCCCAGGGGGGCCAGGGCGGCGGGCAGGATCTCCACGGCGTCGGCGTAGGGCACGTCCATCTCGGCGGCCTCGACCATGGGGACGTACAGGTCGTAGACGTGCAGGTCGTCCAGGCCCAGCACCTTCTTGCGCAGCTCGACGTACCGGTGCAGGGGCGCGAGGTTGGCGTTCACGGCGTTGATCAGGTTGTCGTGGACGGCGACGTCGAGGTTGTCCTTGTCCAGGTAGGCCTCGAGGGCCGTATCGTAGCCCCGTGCGCGGGCGAACATGACGTCCAGCTCGAACTGGCCCCCCAGGGTGACGGCGAAGGCGTGCTGGTACTGGCGCAGGGTCTTGAAGAACGCGGCCATGGTCTCGGCGCGCACCTTGCGGTCGGGCGAGGCGCGGAAGCGGCCCAGATTCGACAGGGTGAGCTGCACCTCGTTGCCGGCGGCGTCATGGACCACGGGCCAGGCGATGTCCGACAGCAGGGCGCCGAACGCGTCCTCGAGGCTGCTGGGCAGTTCGTTCAGGTCGATCTCCGCCCACAGGTTGTCGCCGGCGGCCTGGAGCACGGCCTCGGCCTCGGCTCCCAGCACACGGCTTTGGCGGCGACGCAAGTTCTCGATGTAGGCGTCGTACTTGGCCAGTTCGTCGTGGGAACGGTAGGCCTCACGCATGGCGCCGTCATTCAGCACGAGCAGCTCGCCGCGGATGAAACCGCTGGCGGCCATGACCTTGTCCATGAGGGCGAGGCCCCGCTGCTGCATGGCCTGCCGACGTTCATTGGTGAGGTTCGAGTCCAGGGCCAGGTTGGCGTACTGGGTGATGTGGCTGGCCCGGTCGTGGAGGCCGAAGTAGAGGTCGAGGCAGGCGGTGAGGGCCGCAGGGTCGGTCAGCTTGCCCTCGAAGGCCGCGAGTTGGGGCAGGCTGGCGACGATGGTCTGGCGCTCGGCGTCCCAGGCGTCGTCCGAGACGAAGAGCTGCTTGAGGCTCCACTTGTAGGCGTCGGGCACCTGATCGCGGCCGTGGTTGGCGTCGGGCGTGTAGGCGGGCAGGTCGGCGGCGACGGCGGTGGTCGCCAGCAGGAGGATCATCAGGATCAGGGACGGGGTCCGGCGGGACATGGGCAAGCCTCCTCGGAGCGGGACGGGCGGGGTTGACGGGTTCTATCTTGGTTCGGGGGCGGGGTTGGCGCCAGATGAAATTGCTCCACGCAACTTCAACTCGAAAACCCCGTATCAAGTCCGGATGCTCCGCGCGCCCACCCGCGCGACGGCGATCTCCCCACCAGATCGCCGCAGCATCCCCAGTGACCAAGCCCGGGCTCCTCCCCGACACCCGTGCTCCATGATCTGTACCGGCACCTCCAGGAGGAGAGACATGTCTTCCCGTTCCCTGTTCATGGCCATCCTGTTGACCGTCATGCTGGCGGCCCCCTGGGCCCTCGCCGGCGAGATCCACGAGGCCGCCGCCGACGGCAACGTCGAACGTGTGGCCGCCCTGATCCAAGCCAACCCGGAGTTGTTGACCGCCCAGGCGGAGAACCCGACCCGCGACCTGCCCCTACACACCGCCGCTTCCAACGGCCACACGGACATCGTGCGCCTGCTGCTGGACGCGGGCGCCGAGGTCGACGCGGGCGACAGCGACCTGAGCACGCCCCTGCACGTGGCGGCCCTGCGCGGCCACGTCGAAGCCGTGAATCTGCTGATAGAACGGGGAGCCAGCCTGTCCTTCCAGGACAACAACGGCGCCTGGTCCATGAGCTTCGCCCTGGTTGGCAACAACGACGCGGTCGTCGCGCGGTTGATCGAAGCCGGCGCTCCCTTTGACCTCGTCAATGCGAATGGTGGCACCCTGGCCCATTTCGCCGCCATGCGTGGACGGATCGATCTGCTCGAACGGCTCATCGCGGCCGGCGCCGATGTGGACAGAACCGACAAGTGGGAGCGCTCACCCCTGTGGTTCGCCGCCTCCAGCGGCAGCCTCCCCCTGACCACCGCCCTCATCGCCGCGGGGGCCGACGTGAACACCGTCGCCGTGAACGGCCAATCGTGCCTGATCCGCGCCGCCACCAACGGGCAAGCGGATGTCGTGCGCGCCCTCGTGGACGCCGGCGCCGGTCTCAACCTGCGCGAGGCCCGCTGCGGCCAGACCGCGCTGCACATCGCCGCGAGTGCGGGCTACGGCGACATCGTCAAGATCCTCGCCGATCGCGGCGCCTCGTTGACGGCCCAGGATCGCCACAACCAAACGCCTCTCGGCCTGGCGACGGTCTACGCCCACAA
>JAUUZX010000014.1 GCA_030592025.1 bacterium
CCCCAGCATGAGCACGTAGGCCGCCGGTGCGGTCATGACGAAGATGACGACGGCGCCCACCAGGGCCGCCGGCCGGCCGTACCGCCGCTCCAGCAGGTCCGGCACCGTGAGGACGGCGCTGCGGCGGGCGCGGCGGGCCAGCCACAGGGCGAAGAGGCCCGCGTACAGGTAGTAGGGCACACCGAAGACGAGCCAGTTGCTCACGCCGAATTTCCAGGTGTACTCGCCGACGCCGAGGATGCCCCCGTACCAGGTGGTCACCAGGGAGGCCGTGAAGGCGGGCAGGGTGAGGCGACGGCCGGCCACGAGGTAGTCGACGGCATCGCTGGTCGTCGACCGGAAGAGGCGGATCACCACGAAGAGCAGGAACAGGACGTAGACCAGAACGGCCGGGTGGATCACGGCTCGAGGTCCCCGAACACATCGCCCGAAATCTCCGCTTTCCGGTCCACCGTTACCAGCAGCGAACCTTCGCCCACGGTGATCAGCAGCGGCGACATGGCCACCCGGTTGCTGACCGTGGCGAAGGCGCCGGTCTGGAGCGTCTCGCCCAGCAACGGGTAGAGGGCGCCCTCCATGACGATGCCCTCGACCGTCCCGGCCAGGGGCAACAGGGAGAAGCGCGTGCCCTCGGGCAGATCCCAGGAGGCGCTCATGCCCGGGCCCAGGCGCACCATGTCGGCGAAGGGGCCCGCGATGCACAGGCGCAGACGGTCGGCGAAGCGCTCGAGCAGGTGGCAGTTGTAGATGGTGTGGTCCAGGCGCCAGCCCGTGGCCCCCAGCAGAATCGCCTCGGTGATGCCGTGGTCGGCCAGGTACAGCAGGGCCTTTTCGCTGTCGGTCGTGCTCTGGTCGTCGACCTGCAGGTAGCGCGGCCCGTCACGGCCGTCGATGATGCGGCCGGCCAGGGAGTCGAAGTCGCCGATGACCAGGTCGGGCACCCGCGGCAGTTCGTCGTAGGGATGGCCGGCGCCGTCGGCGCAGACGAAGATGTCGGCGCCCTCGAGCCAGTACTCGAGCAACTCCGGCTCGGGGGGCGGGCCGTCGCACAGCACGACGGCACGGGTTCCCTTGCGCGGGAAGATGGGGCAGGTGGCGCCGCCGGGTTCGCGATCCGTGTCAGTCATCAGAAGTCGTAGTCCAATCCGGCGACGAAGTTCCGTCCGCCCGCGGGTGTGTAGTGGTTCTCACCGTACCAGTATCCCCATGTTTCGTACTCGGTGTCAGCAATATTCCTCAGATGGAGGAAGGCCGTCGCGCCCTCCAGCGGCGCGAACCCCGACTTGCCGACGTCGAGCCACAGGGACAGGTCGACGGTGGTCCAGGGGTCGATGGTGCGGTCGTCGTCCCCCGTGTTGTCCAGGTGCTGGCGGCCCGTGTTGCGCAAACGAAGGCGCGTGCGCAGGCCACCATGCCAGGAGCGGCCCCAGGTGGCCATGACCAGGTGCTGGGGGAACAGGGCGATGGGGTTGCCCGCGTAGTCGTGGACGGACCCGTCCCAGTCGTGGAAAAGGAACGTGTCGAACTCGTCCCAGCTGCGGCTGCCGGCCACCGCGATGTGGTCGTCCTCGCTCAGCTGTACACGCAGGCCCAGTTCGACGCCCCGGTGCAGGGTCTGGCCCGCGTTGCCGCGGATCGAACTGCCGTCCTCGCCCACGCCGCCCAGGGGCACGATCTCGTTCTCGAAGTCCATCCAGTAACCGCCCACGGTGAGGCTCGCCTTCTCACCGCGCCAGGAAAAGCCCACCTCGTAGTCCGTGACCTCCTCCTCCTGCACCAACGGGTCGGACCACTCGGTGTAGGCGACGGAGCCGTCGGCGTTGCGCACCTGGCGGGAGTTGCGGAACAGGGGCTGGACCCCCAGGTCGGACCCGCTCTGCCAGGTGTCGAAGAGCTCGCCGTCGGTGGGCTCGCGGTGGTTCACGCCCACCGAGCCGTACACCTGCAGGTCGCCGTTCCAGGGACGGGCGGGCACGGTCCAGTTCAGCGCCCCCTTGGGGTTGAAGAAGTCCCAGTCGACGGTGTAGGCGTTGAGCTGGTCGCCGGTGAAGTTCTTCTCCTCCAGTTGACGGAACGCGTACTCCTTGTGCTGGAAGTGGAGGTCGGCCGTGAGGGTGAGGCCCGGCGCCACCTCGTAGCGCTGGTTGGCGTAGAGGGAGAAGGCGTCCTTGTCACCGGTGTACTGGTGGTACTTGAACTCGTCGCTGAAGTCGGCCGTGGAGAAGCCCTCGGCCCACAGGACCTTGCCCCAGTGGTTCGAGTGGAAGGTGTACCAGTCGCCCCCCACCAGCAGACGGCCCCGGTCCTGCTCCCAGGTCAGGCTCGGCACCCAGCCCACGTGTTCCTTGCGCACCCATTTCTGGCGGATGAGGTCGACCTCGTCGTCGGACCCCACCCCCGGCAGGGTGTCCAGGGAGTAGGCGTGGGCGTCGGCGCCCTCCTTGAAGTTCTCGTAGAAGCCCTCGCCCATGATGTAGTAGACGCGGCTGTCCAGGGTGACCCGGTCGCCGAGGTAGAACGTGTTGCCCAGGGTGTAGTGGGGCTGCCGGAAGTCGTCGACGGCGTTGTGGTAGGTCTCCACATTGGCCCGACGGTTCACGGCCAGCACCGACTCGGGAACCGCGTCCCAGGCGTGCCGGGTGACCTCGCGACCGGTCCACACGTCGACCCGCGTGGTCTGGCGATCGGTCTCCCACAGGCCGGTCCAGAACAGGCCCCAGCCATCGTGGCCGCTGCGGTCGCGGTAGCCGTCGCTCTCCTGGCGGGAAAGGCGAAAGCTGGACGACAGCCCCTGGCCCAGATCACCGGTCTCGTAACCGACGGCCTGGCGCTGGTAGCCGTAGCTGCCCGTGCCCAGGGAGACGCGACCGGCGGGTTCATGGCCCAGGCGTCGCGGCTCGATGTTCACCGTGCCGCCGATGGCGGTCATGCCGCCCACCGAGTTGGTGACGCCGCGCTGGATCTGGATGTCCTCGACGCTCCCGGCCAGGTCGGGCATGTCCACCCACCAGATCTGGTGGTCCTCGGGATCGTTGAGGGGGACGCCGCCGAACAGCACGCCGACCCGGCGCTGGTCGAAACCGCGGACCTTCAGGTAGGTGTAGCCTAGGCCGCTGCCCGCGTCGCCATAGGCGAAGACGCCGGGTTGGGACTGGAGCAGCATGGGCAGCTCCAGGTCGGGCTCCCGCAGGTCGAGCTCGGCCCGCCCGATGTTGGTGACGGCCAGTTGGGTCGCGGTGTCGTAACGGCTGGCCGTGACGAGGATGTCGTCCGCCCGGTGGAGCGTCGTGTCCCGCGGCGCGTCGGCGGCGAGCACCGGCGAGGCGAGGATGTAGCCGATGATCACGACCGTGACGAAGGCCGCCGTGAAGGCCAGAGCCCGGTATAGAAAGGAACGCATGGCACACACCCCAGTGGTGGTGGCCACGCCGGTTGCAGTGGGACAGGGACAGAAAACGGCACCCGAAGATGGGTGCCGAGTGAGGCCCGTTTCCCTACGCCGGCATGATCCGGTTCAGGTTCGGAGGGTCTTTCTCAGACGGCCCGCTCATTGGCGGGACGTCACCCCTAACGGTCGCCGGAAAGGTAGCGAGCCAAGCCATGGGTGTCAACGAGGAGCGCGACCAACCAGGGGAGGATGGAGTGTCCCGGACTGGGACATGGGCTCGGGACACAATGGGTCATTCTGGCACACACGCCACGATAGCTATGATCGCAACTCATTATACTGCTACGCGTTTCGGCATACTTGCTTTGCGGCCCACGCCTTGCATCCGGGGATTTGACAGCGAAGTGGGACACGAGGGGTGACAAGGGGGATACCGTGCACCAGACCATTCATCTCGCCGGGCCCGGCGACGGCGTGTTGTAGATAGATGAGCCCGATTGACTACTGCTCCACCACCACTCCCGGATAGGTCGTCATCTCCCAGGGAATGTGACCACTGTCGGCAAAGCTGATGAGCTTGGTCGAGCCATCGGCGCGCACCTGCACCACCGTCAGGCTGCAGTTGGCGATGCTGGCCTCCAGCCAGTTGAGGGGGTCGTTCGCCAGCACCCGGGCGGTGAACCAGCGGATGACGTTGCCGTGGCAGACGATCACGTCGTGTTCGTCGGCGTCCGCCGTCGCCGGCCGGAAGATCCGCGCCCAGGCCGCCTCGAGCGCGGCTTCGCACGCCTCCGCCTCCCCCGGCTCCAGGTCGTCCATGATGTCCTGACGGGTGGTCGCCGGCGTGCATTCGCGAATATCGTCGTGCAGCGCCGGTTCGAGCCCCGGGAAACGCGAGGCGATGAGCTCCGCCGTCTCACGGGCCCGGTTCATGGTGCTCGCCTGGATCGACGTGATCGTCACCGGCTGCGCATCCAGGCGCGCCGCCACGAGCCGGGTCTGCTGACGGCCCAACGCCACGAGTTCGCCCTCGTCGGGCGTGTCGACACCGTGCTCGTACTCGCCGTGGCGGATCAGGTAGATGTTGCGGACCGGCTCGTCGCGGGTGGGCAGGACGGCAAGAGCCGAAGCCGCGCCGACAACGAGAAGCAGCAGTACGATCACGAAACGCATAGTGGACGACTTTCGACGGGGCCGCTCAGGAGCCGGATCCCCTTCAGGCTAACGCCTCGGCCACCTTCACGGCAAGGCAACCCTAGAAAATGTACGCCACCCGCGCACCCCAGCCGTCCTCGGTGTGGTCATCCCCGGTGTCGTAGAGATCGCCGTACCCGATGCGGACCCAGTGGAGCTCCACCCGCCACGGTCCCATGGCCGGCTCCGCCAATCGCAGACCCAGGCCCCAGGTGGTCGCGTGGTCCGGCAGGGACTGGTCCGTCCCCCAGCGCAGGGAGAGCACCTGCAACGCAGTGACCTCGGCGCCCCACTGGCTCTCGTCCGACCACGCGCTGTCGATGAATTCGGTGCGGGTGAACGCCGCCCGGACGGCCACGGCGTCCCGGTCTCGGCCCTCGGGGCGGAAGCCGGCGCCGAAGGTGAAGCCCAGGCGCACGTGGCGCGGAAGGAGAGCCTCCCGCTCATCGAACGAGACCTTGGCCTTAAAGATGTTCTGCCAGGCCGCGGCGCAGGCCACGCTCGTCCAGCCGCCGACATGATCCCGCCGCCAACCGAACGTCGCCCCCGCGTCGATGCCCTCAGTCGTCTTGTTCATCGTCTCTTCATCGTTGAGTTCGCTCTTCATCTCATAGTGCCGGTAGTTCATCCCGAACGCCCACTGGCGTCGGGTCGAATCGCCGCGATGGTCGCCATCACCCAGGCTCAGGCCCACGACGGTCAGGCGTTCATGGCCGCGGATGTAGTCGCCCGTGCCACTTGGCTCGTACGCGGTGCGGAGCTCGTTCTCCCAACTGATTTCATTGCGCGCCACCGTCACCCGCCACGACCCCAGGGAAACACCGGCCGCCAGGGTCTCCAGGTCGATCTCCGCCAGGTAGTTCATGCGGTCGTAGGAAACCGTGGCGGCGGGGCCCTCATCCAGGTACGCGGGGTTGACCAGGACGGCCTGGGGACCACCGCCCTCGGCCAGATCAGCATTGCCCATGGCGGTCCGGCGGGCGTCGGTGAAGAGCCCCTCCCACCGGAGCACATAGGTGCCCGCGTTGGCGAACCCGGCGGCCGTCGCCAACTGTGGGACAACCCCCGCGACGAGCACGAGAGCCGCGGCCAGGAACAGGTGGGTCACAGGACGGCGGGGCATGGGATATCCTCCTCGAATACGCAGGGGTTCCTGATATGGGTGTTTCACACTAGGCGATTCCGACGATCGTTGTCAACGGCGCCTCGCCCCCGGTTTCGGCCCATGGTATGCTGCCCACGTCTCGCGATGCGTGAACGGCCCACCCCAACCCTGGACAGGACCATGCTGCGTATCTACCTGCCCGCGTCGGTCATCGTCAGCGGCGCCACCGTGCTGGCCGTCGAGCTCCTGGGCACCCGGGTCATCGGCCCGTGGTACGGCGTCGGCCTCTACCTGTGGTCGGCCCTCATCGGCGTGACCCTGGCCGCCCTCAGCGCCGGATACGCCCTGGGAGGCCGCTGGGCCGACCGGGGGCCCGACCTGGACCGCTACAGCCTGCTCTTCCTCCTGGCCGGCGTATGGATCTCGCTGGTGCCCTGGCTGCGCGACCCCGTGCTGGCGGCGAGCGAGCCTCTCGGCCTGCGGGGCGGCGTGCTCGCCGCGGCGACGGTGCTCTTCTTCCCGCCCCTTGTCCTGCTGGGCATGGTCAGCCCCTACGCCATCCGTCTCAAGGCCTCCTCCCTGGACGAGGTGGGCCGCACCGCCGGCAACCTCTACGCCCTGTCCACCCTGGCCAGCGTCGTGGCGGCCATCGCGACGGGTTTCTGGCTCATCCCCAACCTCGGGGTGGCCCGCCTGCTCGCGGTGTTGGGCGGCCTGCTGGTGGCGACCGGATTGTGGGGACGTCTGGCGGGACGCGGACGGGCGACCGCCGCAGCCGGCGTGCTGCTGCTGCCGCTGCTGGCCGGAGGCGCCGGGGTGCTGACTCCGGGCGAGACCCCCGCCCCGGAGCGCGGTCTGCTGGCCATCGAGCAAAGCGCCTACGCCGAGATCCGGGTCCTCGAGCACAAGGGCCAGCGCTACATGCTCATCGACGGCGCACCCCACACCATCGTCGACCCCGTCGACTGGCGATCCGACTACCCCTACGTCGATGTGCTGGAGATCGGCAAGCACCTGCTTCCGGAACCCGGTCGCATGCTGCTGGTGGGGTTGGGTGGCGGGTCGGTGGCCAAGAACTACGCCGCGGACGGCTGGCGGGTCGATGCGGTGGAGATCGACCCCGTGGTCACGGCCATGGCCCACCGGTTTTTCGGCCTGACCATCGACGAGGCGACAGTCCACGAGGAAGACGGCCGCAGCTTCCTCAACCGGCAGGCTCCCGCGAGCTACGACCTCATCGTGCTGGACGCCTTCGGCAGCAGCTCGATCCCCTTCCACCTGGTGACCAAGGAAGTCTTCGGGCTGATCCGCTCACGGCTGGCGCCGGACGGTCTGCTGGCGGTGAACGTGGAAGCGGTGGGCTGGCACGACCCCCTCGTCCATGCGGTGGCCGCGACCCTGGGGCAGGTTTTTGCCGAGGTGAGTGTCCTGCCCATCGCCGAGCCGCCCAACACCCTGGGCAACCTCATCGTGCTGGCGGCCGACACATCCCTCGACCTGGCCGAGGACCTGGCGGCGCCCACGTCGCGCTGGTCAAGGCAGTACAACCTCATCCACGCCTGGCAGAACCGGTTCGAGGTGGACGACCCGTCGGCAAGGATCCTCACCGACGACCTCAACCCCGTGGACGTCTGGTCCGACCGCGTGAACGTCGTGGCCCGAAACCAGCTGCACACTTTCTTCGGGCGCAGCGGACTCGATCGCTAGTTTTCACACGGAGAGCTAGGACTCGTCGGGCTCTTGCCCTTCCATCGGCCGGAACTCCCCGCTCACCTCGATGTCCACCGGGTGGCCGTCGAGGCGCGACGGCAATTGCGCACGCAACTCGTCCGTCATCTCGATGACGTAGATCCGCACGCAGAGCTCACCGGTCGGCAACTCGCCCACCGCCACCCCCACCACGCCCTCGATGTCGATGAGCCGGGGCGCGTGTTCGTCGACCACCGTCATGATGTCCTTGTCGGGCATGTCGTCCCCGCTTCCCGATTGGCAGGCCCCCAGGACAAGGGCGCAGCCGGCCAGGATGACCACCATCGTCCACCGGGCCATCTTGCGTTTCATGGGATCCTCCTTCGCGCCTGGGGATCAGGCAGCGGCGCCGTCCCCGTTGCTCGCTCCTGATTCAACAACGGATCGCCGCCGGGACCAAGCTCTATGACGAAACCGGCCCCCGCATGTGCGGAGGCCGGTTCGTGGGAACGGACGGCGCGGAGCCGCCGATCTGACGTCTAGTTGCCGACCATGGTGGCCCCGAAGAAGCCCAGGACCTCGTCGATGGGATTGGCGATGGCCGTCTGGGACGAACCGGCAAACAGCAGGCCCACCGCGCACGGGTCGGTGAGCACGTCCTCGACCATGAGCGAACCCGAGTCGCCGCCGCCCAGGAACTTGCTGGCCCGGTTGGTGATGACGATCTGGCCGGTGTAGGTCTGGGTGAAGGCCGCTTCGCCGGCACACTCGTTCTCGTAGGCCACGCTGATGGTGGCGTTGAGGGCCGAGACCGAACTGCGGGTCAGACCCGTCGTGCGGCCACTCTTCTTCACGGGCTGGCCGATGTAGGCTGCCACGGTCTGGGCACTCAGGGTGCCGATCTCGAGGATGGCGCCGTCGGCCGAGACCATGCCGTCGATGATGGTCGCCGTCGAGGCGTCCACGTTGGAGCCCGGGATCGAACTCGTCACCACGAGGGTCGCCACTTCCTGGGCCGACCCGGCGTTGCAGGCCACGTCGATGAGACCCGGTTGGATGATCGGATCACCCGTCGTGGCCACTCGGTCGTTGCCGCCGGCGACGATATCCGCCTCGAACACATGATAGTTGCTGAGGATGCGCTTCTGGCTGCCGACCTGGATCAGCGAACCCAGGGTGCCGCCGCAGCAGTAGCCGTTGGCCAGATCGTAGGCCCAACCGCCGGAGGTGCCGAGCTGGATCGGCGGCGTCTGGATGACCGTGTGCGACGGGCCGCTGGAGGGCGGGCCCTTCATGGCGACGATCCTGTCGGTGATCAGCACCTGGACCTTCACGCCGTCCAGGTCCCTCGGCATGCGGTTCCGGGCTTTGTCCGAAAGCACCAGCAGCAGCACGGCGGGCTGGCCGTCGTCACCGATGGTCGTCGCGGTGCCGATGACGTCGGCGTCGGCCATCAGCGCGGGCGTGTAGTGGTCCTGGACGGCCATGACCGCACGGATGTTCGCGTTGGCCGCGCTCTTGGATGCGGCGTCGGTCAGCTCCGTCGTCGGTGACAGTGGCGAATGGTCCGAGTCCGAGCAGCCCCAGACGCCGGCCAGTACGACCAGCAATCCGATGACGAGCACGAAGGAGGTGTGGCGAGAATTGAGGAGTCGCATACGTCAGTCTCCTTTGAGCGAGCGGGTGTAGGACAACATGCCACGGCATCTGTGCGGTCGTCAGACCCGCATACTGAGGTCGCTCCCCAGGGACCTTCGTAGTGGGCGGATGAGTTTTTATGATACTTAGGCACCGAAGACGTGACCGTACTTCGCCGGTTGGAACTCCGTCAATGGAATTATGACGAATAATGTCTAGTATTAACGTGGGATATACGTTTCACGGGCGCGATTCACCGCCAAGCAGCGGCCGATAGAACTCGCGCCGCACCTCGTCCGCGAACCGCTCGATCTGCTGGTCGGGCACCTTCAGGTGCAGCAGGGCCTGGCGGGTCACCTCGAGCCCGGCCTCCATCTGGGGCAGGACCACCTCATGAATGCCCAGCTCGTGCAGCTCCTCCAGCAGCCCGTCCGACTCGGCCCGCGCGACGATGTGCAGTTCCGGCCGCAGTTGCCGGGCGTGGCGGGCGATGGCGCGGGTCACCACCGGCGAAGGGGTGGTGATCAGCAGCACGCAGGCCCGGTCCAGCCCCGCGGCCTCGAGGACCAGCGGATGGGAGGCGTCACCGTAGATGACGGCCAGGCCCTTCGTGCGGCAGGCCTCCAGGCGGTGCTGGTCCAGCTCGATGGCCACGAACGGCAGGCCCAAACGCTGCAGCACCCGGGCCACCGTGTTGCCCATGCGCCCGGCTCCCGCAACGATGACGTGGTCCCGCAACTTGTCGCGATCGATGTTGATGGTCTGGACCGGCTCGTCCCGACGGCGGCCCTGGAGGAATCCGTAGATCGGTGCGGTGGCCCGGGACACGAAGGGCGTCAGGAACATGGAGACCAGGGTGACCGCCATGATCAGCGAGTAGAGATCGGTGCCGATGCTGCCCGTGGCCAAACCGACCCGACCGATGACGAAGGCGAACTCGCCCGCCTGGAACATGGTCAGGCCCAGGGCCAGCGGCACGACGTTGCGGTAGCCGAAGGCCCGGCCCACCCCGGCGCAGATCAGGCCCTTGGCCAGGGAGACCACCGTCACCAGCCCCAGCACCAGCAGCAGGTTCTCCCGCACGAACTGCGGATCGAGCAGCATGCCGACCGAAGCGAAGAACAGCAGCCCGAAAATGTCGCGCAAAGGGATGATATCGCTCAGGGCCTGGTGGTTGTGTTCCG
>JAUUZX010000028.1 GCA_030592025.1 bacterium
ACCCCTCCCGAGCCTCCCGATCATCTCGTCATCATTTCCGGCGACAGCACCGGCGAAGCGGGTCGCGAGTTCCTGCTGCGGGAGGTGCGGCGCTACACGCAGGTCATCGGGCAGTTGCAGGACTCCCTGGCTGTTGGTCATGATGAGGGCCCGTTGACGGTCGAGCAGCGCCTTCGTTTCGAGCAGTCCATCGACGATATGGGCTCGGTCATATCCGAACTCAGTTCCGAGTTGAGCACCCTCGAGCTGGAGATTCGCGACAACACGATCAGCTTCGTGGACGAGCGGGGCGACGGCATCGTGATCCGCATCCCCGAGAACCTGGACAAGACCCTGAGCGAAGGCCTCGAGGCCGTGACCAGGATGGTCCTCGAGGGCATGCCGGACACCCTGGCCTTCGGTGAGGACCGCAATATCTGGAATTGGTCCCGCTTCGGCGCGCCGGAGTCGCCCCCGACCCGCCGGGTGGTCGAGGGCAACATCGTCCGCGTGTGGGACGACCTGTTCGTGGCGGCCGAGGAGGACGTGCGTGGCACGGTCGTGGTCGTGTTCGGCGACGTTGAGGTCCACGGCCGGGTCGACGGGAACGTGGTCGTGGTCGTGGGCAACCTGCGCCTGGACGAGTCGGCCGAGATCACGGGTGAGGTGGTCACCGTGGGTGGACGCCTGGACCGGGCGACCGGAGCCGAGGTCGGCAACGTGGTCGTGGTGAGCCCCTTCGGAGGCAAGCGCGGGATGCGCACCATGCTCACCGACCGGGGGCTGGGCTCGTTCCTCGTGTGTCAGGGACTGTTCCTCGTGATGCTGATGGTGGCGTTGGCGGCGGCCGTGGCCGCCCCTGAGCACCGTTTCCGCGGTGTGCTGGACACGCTCCGGTCGCGGCCCATGGCGTCCGCGGGCGCCGGGGCGGTCATGACCCTGGTGGTGCACCTGGCGGCCATCATTATGGCGGCCATCCTTGTCTTGACGGTTGTCGGCCTTCCGTTGGCCCTGCTGGTGGCTCTGGCCCTGGGCGTGGCCGGCGTCATCGCGACATCCGTTGTGGCGGCCTCGGTGGGCGAGTGGGTCTGCAGCCGGCGTGGCGGGTGCCCTTCCCGGGTGCTGGCGGTCGCCGTCGGCATGTTCGTGCTCCATCTGCCTTCCTTCCTCGGGGCCCTGCTGGGGCTCGTGCCGGCGATCGGCAGCTTGGCTGTTGGTATCTCCGTGCTCGGCTTGGGCGTCAAGGCCCTGGCCTACATGCTCGGCATCGGGGCGCTCGTTCTCTCCCGTTTCGGCGGTCAGCGGACATCGAGCGGAATCCGGGCTGCGGCGTAAAAATACCCATTAACTAGAGAAAAATGCCCAGCCGCGGCTCGACGGTTGGGTTTTTATGTCGGTAATAGTGGGTATTTACTCTGAAATAGCGTAAAATAACTCTATTGGTTGCCGTTGGCCGCGCCCCGGGAGGAGGCACCGGCGGGGCGTGGCCGTACCGCCTCACCCGACATGGAACTTACCCGTTGCTAATAAACAATTTAATGAAATCTCAAAGACCCAACCCTCTGAGCGGTTTGCAAGCGCTCAGCACGCCTCCTTTGGAATGATTGCTGCCTCTCCATGCACAAGCTCAGGCACGGTTCCCTGGAGCGGGGAGACGTTACCCACGATTACCTACATGGGAAGGTCGCGGAGCATGATGCCGAGGAAGGGACAGCGACAGGAACGCGGGGCCGCCCAGGCGGTGCTGTTCGTGGGCCTGCTGTGGCTCCTCGCACCGGCAGCCATGGCCGCGACGACCCACGAGTTCGGCAACGGCATCAGCGCCACCATCCACACGGTGGAGGATGTGGAAGCGGCTCTGGTCCACGTCGACCAGGACCGGGCGTTTTTGATGGACGCCGGGGGCGAGGATCTGGTCCTGGATACCTCACCGTCGATCTGGCACCCCTTCGACGCCGCCGTCGTGATCAACGCCCTGGCTGCCATGTCCGGCTTCCACGCCGAGGTGGAGGTGGACGTCTACCTGCTGCCGGCGCCGCCGGCCGACGTCGGGTCATCGTTCTCACGGCGTGATGCGATCTTCCTGGCGCCGGGTTTCGGGCCCGTCGTGGCGGAGACCGTGGCCTCCATCACGACCCACGAGATGGGGCACGTCCTGACCTGGGCGCGCCTGGACGGCCGGCCTGAACGGTGGGACGCCTACTCCACCCTGCGGGGTCTGGATCCCGACGTGCACCACAGTCTGGCGATCCACGCCCTGCGACCGCGGGAGATCCTGGCCGAGGATCTGCGGCACCTCTTCGGCGGCGCCCTGGCGACCCACACCGGCACCATCGAGAACAGCGACCTGCCATTGCCCGGGCAGGTGGCGGGGCTGCGGGCCCTGCTCGTGGGGTTCCTGAACGACCCGGGCCATGCGTCACCGGCCATGTGCGTCGCCTACCCGAACCCCTGCAACCCGCGGACGACGATCCACATGTCGCTGCCCGCGGGGTCCGCGTTCGATGGCGGCGCCATGGTCGAGATCTACGACGTGAGGGGGGCGCGGGTGCGCACCCTGCGCGGGGGCCAGGCCGATGGTGACGGCGTCTCCGTGGTCTGGGACGGGCGAGGGGACCGGGGCGGCGCCGTGGCCTCCGGTCGGTACATGTACGTGATCAGGGCCGACGGCCAACTGGCCCGTGGCGCGGTGACGCTGATCCGCTGAGGCGGCGGCGCGTTTCTTGATAAACACCTGGTCTTGATAGACACCTGGGCGGGACATCAGGCCGAGACGTTGCCCGGGGGGCACCGGTCGCAAGCAGAGAGGCGAGAGATGAACCCGATGCGCAACATGGTGCTGCTCCTGTCTTTGGTGGTGGTGCTGGCGGGCTGCGCGGGGGATGACCCCCGGAGTCCGCTGCCGGCCCCGGATCTCGAGACCCGGCAACTCACGGACAACGAGGCCCTGGAGGCCAACCCGGTGTACTCGCCGGACGGACAGTGGATCGTCTTCGAGTCCGACCGCACGGGGAATCACGAGCTTTGGCGCCTGCCCGTCGCCGGTGGCCCCGCCGAACAGCTGACCGACGACAAGGCCTTCGACAGCGCTCCGGACGTGACCCCGGACGGTCGGGGGCTCGTCTTCGAATCGGACCGCTCGGGGACCAAGAACATCTGGTTGCTGGACCTGTTGGACACGGCCCATGGGTCGGTGGCCCTGACGACCGGTGACCACGACGACGGCTCGCCGGCGGTGTCGCCCCTGGGCGATGTCGTCGTGTTCGAGTCCAACCGCGCCAAGAACGGCGGCTCGGACCTGTGGCTGGTGGCCCTGGCCGGTGGCGAACCGCTGCGGCTGACCACCACACCTGCCGGCACCTACGTGCGCACGGCGGACTGGTCGCCCGACGGTGAGAGGCTCGTCTTCGAGGCCAATTTCGAGGGTGCGCCGGCTCTCTACACCATGGCGGCCGGCGGTGGCGCCATGATCCGCATCACAACGCTCGCGGGCTACGAGGGCCATCCGGCCTGGTCCCCCGACGGCCTGATCATCGCCTGCGAATCCACCCTCAGCGGCACCATGGAGATCCATCTGGTGCCTGCAGACGGGGGCGCCATGGAGCAACTGACCGTTGGCGGCGGGTTCTGGCCCCAGTGGTCGCCGGATGGCTACACCATCGTGTACGGTGTCACCGACGGTGCCCAGCCCGAGGTGTGGACGGTGAAGTTCGAGGACTGAGGGCATCACTCCTTGCGAGCAGCCCGCCGGATCCCCGTGGTCCGGCGGGTTTTTCTTGCGCTGGACCGTCGGTCGGTCGATCTTGTCATAAATAGGACAAAATTGACCTGATAAGGCTTTCGCCCAACGGGAGGAATCGCATGAGCGAGCTGATCCAGGATCGCGAGAAGCGCAAGGCGCTGCTGAAGCACATGATCGAGCAGCTGCACGAAGGCGACGTGCCCGACGCCGTGCGGCCCCAGCTGATCCGCCTGCTGGGCCGGGTGCCCTACGACGAGGTGGTGGAGGTGGAGCAGCAGCTCATCGCCGAGGGCATGCCCACCGAGGAGATCCTCAAGCTGTGCGACATCCACCACGCCGCCATGGAAGGCGCCCTGGACGAGACTATGGACGTGGACCTGCCCGAGGGCCATCCGCTGCAGGTCATGCGTGCGGAGAACCACGCCCTGGGTTGGGAGGTCGACGCCCTGGCGAAGATCTTCGCGCGCATCGCCGAGATGGGTGCCGACGGTGATCCGTCGGTCGACCTCCACGACATCCGCGTGCGCTTCAACAACGTGATGGATGTGGAGAAGCACTACCTCCGCAAGGAGCATTTGGTTTTCCCGTTCCTGGAGAAGAAGGGCATCACGGGCCCGCCCACGGTGATGTGGGGCAAGCACGACGAGACGCGGGAGATGCTCAAGGCCGCCATCGCGTCCCTGGAGGCGTCGGCCGGCGCCACCGTGGAGGAGGTGCAGGGGGTGATCGAGCTCGTGCTGAAGCCGGCCGCCGATGCCGTGTCCAGCATGATCGACAAGGAGGAGCAGATCCTCCTGCCCATGTGCCTGGAGACCCTGAGCGACCGGGACTGGTACGAGGTCTCCATGGGCAGCGAGGAGATCGGCTACTGCCTGGCGGCCCCCGAGACCACCTGGCGCCCCGCGGATCTGCCCGACGCCGACGTGCCCACCGGGCACGACCGCATCCGTCTGGCCACCGGCGGGTTCACGGCCAAGCAGCTCGAGGCCGTCCTGAACAACATCCCCTTCGACATCACCTTCGTGGACGCCGACGACACCGTGCGCTACTTCAGCCACGGCCGGGAGCGGATCTTCGCCCGCACCAGGGCGATCCTGGGCCGCAAGGTCCAGTACTGCCACCCGCCCAAGAGCGTGGACACGGTCCAGAAGATCCTCGACGACTTCCGCGAGGGCCGCGAGACCCACTCCATGTTCTGGATCGAGATGGGCGGCCGCTTCAGCTGCATCGAGTACTTCGCCCTGCACGACGACGAGGGCGAGTTCCTGGGCTCCCTCGAGGTGAGCCAGGACCTCACGGAAAAGCGCGCCCTGACCGGCGAGCAACGGCTGCTGAACTACGTGGGCGGAGGTAAGAACAATGAGTGAACGCCCGGATATCACCCCGGACATGACCGTGGGCGCGCTGCTCGACGCCTACCCCGAACTCGAGGAACTGCTCGTGGAGATCGCGCCGGCCTTCGCCAAGCTGCGCAATCCGCTGCTGCGCAAGACCGTGGCCAAGGTGACCTCGTTGCACCAGGCGGCGCGGGTGGGGGGCGTCACCCTCGGGGACATGATCGGCCGCCTGCGCGAGGGTGCGGGGTTGGCCGGCGCCGGTGAGGGTGGTCCGCAGGAAGGCGCGGCGGACGGCAGGCCCGCGTGGATGGACACCGTGGAGGTGACGTCCACCCATGACGCCCGGGTGGAGATCGAGGGCGGGGGTCACCCCCTGCCGATCGTCATGACGGCGGTGAAAGCCCTCGCGCCGGGTCAGGGGTACGTGCTGGTCACGCCGTTCCTGCCCGCGCCCCTGATCGACAAGGTGAAGGAAGCCGGGCACGAGGCCTGGACCGAACAGGTGGGGGCGGAGGAGTTTCGGACGACGTTTCGGAGACCGGAATAGACGGGCGGATGTTGTTTGGAAGACGAAAGCGGCCCGCAAGGGCCGCTTTTCGTATTTGGCATCCCCAACGGGGATCGAACCCGTGTTGCCGCCGTGAAAGGGCGGTGTCCTAACCACTAGACGATGGGGACGCCTCTAAGCGCAGGCCAGAAAACTACTCGGCCATGCCATGCTTGTCAAATCCCGACGGCTCCTTATCAGCGCGCCGCCTCGGTCATGAGGATGGCCGAGGTGCGGATGCCCCTGCGGAAGTTGTTCAGATGGAACTTCTCGTTGGGGGAATGGATGTTGTCCGTCGATAGGCCATAGCCCAGCAGCAGCACCGGCGACTTCAGGCAGGCCTGGAACGTGCCCACGATGGGGATCGAGCCGCCCTCGCGGATGAACACGGGCTTGGCCCCGAAACCCTGCTCCAGCGCCCGCATGCCCGCCTTCACCATGTCGCTCTAGCGCGGCACGAGCACCGGCTTGGCCCCGTGGTGGTCGATGACCTCGACCTCGACGCCCGGGGGCGCGATCTCCAGCACGTACTTCGTGAAGGCCGCGGCGATCTCCTCGGGATCCTGGTCCGGGACGAGACGCATGGAGACCTTGGCCAGGGCCCGGGACGGGATGATCGTCTTGGCGCCCTCGCCGCCGTAGCCCGAGAGCAGGCCGTTCACGTCGCAGGTGGGGCGGGCCCACATGCGTTCGAGGGTGGTGTAGCCGGCTTCGCCGAAGGCTGCCGGAGCGCCGGTCTCACCCTGGAGGATCTCGTCGGTGTAGCCCAGTTCCGCGAAGCCGTCGCGCTCGTCCTGGTCCAGGTCCAGCACCTTGTCGTAGAATCCGGGGACGAGGCAGCGGCCGTCGGCGTCCTTCAGCTTGGCGATGATCTCGGCCAGGGCGTTGGCGGGGTTCTGCACCGTGCCGCCGTAGCTGCCCGAGTGGAGATCCATGTCCGGTCCCTTGACCCGGATTTCCATGTAGGCCAGACCCTTCAGACTGTAGCAGATGCCCGGCGTGGATTCGTTGTAGAGGGCCGTGTCTGACACGACGACCGCGTCGCAGGCCAGCTTCTCCGCGTTCTGCTCCGTGTAGCGGTAGATGCTCTCGCCGCCGGCTTCTTCCTCGCCCTCGATGATGAACTTGACGTTCACGGGGAGTTCCTCGCCCGTCCGGATGTAGGCTTCGAGGGCCTTGATGTGGGTGTAGACCTGGCCCTTGTCGTCACAGGCGCCGCGGGCGTAGACGATGTCGTCCTTGATGACCGGCTCGAAGGGCGGGTTGTCCCACAGGTCGAGAGGATCGACGGGCTGCACGTCGTAGTGGCCGTAGAACAGAAGGGTCCGACGGTCGGGCTTGATCTCGGTCTGGGCGTAGACCAGGGGCAGGCCACCCATCTCGATGATCTCGACCTCGAGGTCCAGGCTTTTCAGCTCGTCGGCGACGAACGCCGCGGCCCGGCGTGAGTCCTCGTCGTGGTCGCTCTGGGAGCTGATGCTGGGGATGCGCAGGAAGTCGCAGAGCTGGTCCACGTGCTGCTGGCTGTGGGCGTCGAGATGGGCGAGGACCTTTTCGCTGGCCATGGTCGTCTCCTTCATGTAGGTTTTGCGGGCATTCGGGGCGGTTTGCCGTGGTTTGGCGGTCCTGCCCCGAGGGGAAAACTAATCTTGACAGTCTGTACTGTCGAGGCGATTGTGACGCGGCGTCGAGCGCGAGGAGCGAATCGGCGTCGATAACCGAAGCGGTTTGTCGCGGCGGAAGGGCCCGCAGGGTCCGGCCGGGACCGTAGACAAGCCAAGCCCGTTAAGGAGAACCCATGGCTGACATGATTATCAGCAAGAGCAAGACGAAGGAAGCCGTCAACGAATGCAACGTGTCCGGCGAGTTCTACGGTGCCCTGGACGCGAAGGTTCGTGAGATGATCAAGGCTGCCCAGAAGCGCGCTCTGGACAACGGTCGCAAGACCGTGCGCCCCTACGACCTGTAGGAAGCGTTTCCGGGCCTTTTGGCCATGACGGATTTGGCGGGAGCCCCTACCCGGGGCTTCCGCTTTTCTTTGTCCTCCCTCCCGACGACCATCCCTGACACCCCTGGCGCTCGACGTCATGCGCCGGTGACGCACGTTCCCGGCGGCGCCTGTGTTGGCGGGCCCCGCGGGCCTGGACCGGTTCTGGCTCCCTGGGGAGGACCGGTTCGTCCGGAAGGAGGGAGTCGTCATGCCCACACGTCTGCGGAGCGGTGCCCTGGCGGGCATCGAGGGCCTCGAAGTCACGGTGGAGACGGACATCAGCCGGGGCCTGCCCGGATTTCACCTCGTGGGGCTGCCCAGCGCCGCCGTGCGGGAAAGCCGACAACGGGTTCTGGCGGCGCTGCGGAACTGCGGCGTGAGGGTGCCGCCGGGCCGCATCACCGTCAACCTGGCGCCGGCCGCGGTGCCCAAGGACGGGGCGGGCTTCGACCTGGCCATCGCCCTGGGAGTCGTGGCGGCGGCTGATCTGCCCGGCGCCGGCGCGCTGCGCAGCCGGGAGCAGGAGACATTTTTCGTGGGCGAGCTGTCGCTCTTCGGTGAGGTGCGTCCCGTGCGGGGGCTGTTGGCCATCGTCCTGGCCGCCCGCGACGCGGGGGTGGGGACGGTGGTCGTGCCCCGGGAGCAGGTGACCGAGGCCGCGCTTGTCGATGGGGTCATCGTGCGGGGAGCGGGCACCCTGGCCGAGGTGCTGGCCTGGCTGCGGGGCGAGGAGCCTCTGCCGCGAACAACTCCCACCGCCGTCACCGTGCCCGACGACGAGCCGGAACGCCTGCAGGCGCTGGCGGGGATCAGCGCCCTGGACGGGCTCCACGCGGTGCGCAAGGCGGCGATGATCGCCGGTGTGGGCCGGCACAACCTCCTGCTGGTGGGACCCCCGGGGACCGGGAAGACCCGGCTCGCGCGGCTCCTGGGCGACGTGCAACCGGCTCTGGCAGGGAACGAGGCCCTCGAGGTCACGCGCATCCACAGCGCCGCCGGTCTCGCCGTCGGATCCGGCCGGGCCACGTCGCGCCCATTCCGCGCTCCCCACCATTCGGTCACCCGGGCGGGCCTGCTCGGTGGTGGCGGGGGGCTGCGCCCCGGCGAGATCACCCTCGCCCATCAGGGGATGCTCTTTCTGGACGAATTCGGCGAGTTCCCACCGGCGGTGCTGGACGCCCTGCGCGAGCCTCTGGAGGAAGGCACGGTCACGGTGGTCCGGGGGTCGGGCAGCCGGATCTACCCGGCCCGTTTCCAGCTGGTCGCGGCCATGAACCCCTGCCGATGCGGCTTCCTGGGCTCCCCCCGGCGGGCTTGCCGATGCGGGCCCGGAGACCAGCGGCGGTATCTGGGGCGGCTGAGCGGTCCGTTGCTGGACCGCTTCGACCTGTTCGTCGAGGTCGGGGAATGGTTGGGTGACCGGACGGGCCCGGGCGGGGCGCCGTCCCCGACGCCGGGGGATGGTGATGACTGGCGGCGGTTCCCGACCCTGGCTGCTTTCGATACCGCCAGGAGCGCTTTGGTGCGGGACG
>JAUUZX010000294.1 GCA_030592025.1 bacterium
CCTCAGGCACCAGGGCTACGACGTGAAGTACGTGCGCAACGTGACGGACGTGGACGACAAGATCATCAACCGCAGCGTCGAGGAGGGTGTGGACGCCGGCGAGCTGGCCCGGCGCTACACCGGGGAGTACCACCGCGACCTGGCCGGCATGAACATGCTCACCCCGGACGTGGAGCCCACCGTCACCGGGCACATGGCCGAGATCGTCGAGCTCATTACACAACTGGTGGACAAGGGCCTGGCCTACGAGGCTGACGGCGACGTCTACTACCGGGTGAAGGAGTTCGCGAGCTACGGCAGGCTCAGCAAGCGCACCCTCGAGGAGATGCTCGAGAGCGCGGGCAGCCGCGTCGAAGTGGACGAGCGCAAGGAGACGCCCCTGGACTTCGCCCTCTGGAAGGCGGCCAAGCCGGGCGAGCCCTCCTGGGAAAGCCCTTGGGGTCAGGGCCGACCGGGCTGGCACATCGAGTGCTCGGCCATGAGTTCGACCCACCTGGGCGACACCTTCGACATCCACACCGGCGGGCGGGACCTCATCTTCCCCCACCACGAGAACGAGATCGCCCAGAGCCAGGGCGCCCACGGCGATGACACCTTCGCCCGCTACTGGGTGCACAACGGCTTCATCAACTTCGACGGCGAGAAGATGTCGAAAAGCCTCGGCAACTTCTTCACCACCCGCGAGATCACCGCCCTCTACGACCCCGAGACCGTGCGCTACTTCCTGCTGACGGTGCAGTACCGCAGCGGCCTGAACTTCGAGTTGGAAGTGGTCTGCCCCTCCTGCGGCAGCGACATGGCCAAGGCCGAGCAGGAAAGCGGTACCTGTGCCGCCTGCGGAGAAACGACTTCTGCGGACATCCTGCGCACCCGCGTGCGCTTCCCCGGCCTCGAGGATGCGGATGACCGGTTGGCCTATGTCTACAGCGCCCTGGCCGCCGCCCGGGCCTTCCTGGCCACCGCCAAGAAACCAGGCAACACCGAGCCCTTGTTCGAGAATACGGCGGGCATGCTGGAAGCCTACGTGTCCCACAGGCGGAACGACTTCAACACCAGCGGCGCCCTGGGCACCCTGAGCAAGCCGCTCAACGAGGTCAACGGCCTGCTGTCCAGCGGCAAGGGCGTGGGCAAGGCCGCGCGCTGGCTGACCCTCGAGCGGTTCGTCGGTGACATGGAGCAGGTGGCGGTCATCCTGGGCTGCTTCGGCCAGGACCCGGCGGAATGGCTGCAACAGCGCCGTAACCTGAAGGCCATGCGGATGGGATTGGACGTCGCCCGGGTGCAGGACCTGGTGGACCAGCGGGTGGCTGCCCGCACCGCCAAGAACTGGGACGAGGCCGACCGTCTCCGCGCGGAACTGACCGACCTCGGTGTCGGGGTCCAGGACGGGGCAGCCGGTTCGACCTGGGACTTCCTCTAGAGGATCAGAACCCGACCGCCAACTGGAACACCAACCTGTCGTCACCATCGTCTGCCAGGTCGACATCGTATTCGCCCCGCAGGATCACCAATGGGTGCACCGGGTAACCCACGCCCAGGGCGATGCGACGTTCGGTATTCTCGTCCACCGGACACACCACATCCCAGCGGGCGATGCCGTAGAATCCGGAAAAGTCGTATTGGCCTTCGACATAGGCCCCATCGGTCGTGCCTTCCCGATCGCCGGCCTGGCCGTAGTGCCAGATGCCCTCGCCTCGCAGCGAAAAGTTGCCGAGTTCGCCCTGCAGATCCACCCCGTACATGTGCATGGAGTGGTCCTCCTCTACCACGTCGACCCAGGCGCCCGACGCGCCCAGAGCCAGTCCGTCCAAGGGCACCAGGCCCAGGCGGCCGCCGTAGATCGCCCGGGCCGTCCAGTTCTCCGGCCGGGGGGTGGAGAGGTAGCGTGAATGGGGGAAGCCGCTGGTGGCGTGGGCATTGACGTTGAAGATGCCCGCGGATCCGAAGAATCCCACACCGTCGGAGTTCCAGCCGCCGTGGGTGGCCATGACCACCAGGGGCGGCGTGATCAGCGGCCGGTCGATGGAAGGGTATACCTTCCAGTCGATACCGAAGGGAACGTCAAAGCGACCGGCCACCATGCCGGCCCGTTTGCCCTGGCGGGAGCGGCAGAAACCCTCCACCGGATCCTCGCTCCATTGCCAGTACATGGCGGCCGTGGCGATGACGAGTTTGTCCTCGTCGGACAGCCAGGCCGGGGCGATGCACAAGCTGATGCGGGGGGCGATGATGGCTTCGATATCGATCTCGGCCTGGTCCAGGGCGAAGACGGAGATCGCCGGCGCCGTCGGAATGGGCTCCCACAGTAGGTCAAAGAACCCCGAGATTTCGAGGGATTGGTCCGGAATCGCTCCAGCCATCGCATCTTGGACGCAAAAAACCAGCAGGACAACAACATAGCTCGTGACGATCTTTCTGAGGTCCGATGGTACCGTCTGCATGAGCGCCACTTTCTTAGCGACAGCCGAAGTTTTTAGTGACAACAAAATTCCTGTCAAAATAAAAACCGTTGCAGCGTGGATGCAAGGAAAATGATCCCGATTCGTTTTTTCATTAAGCTAGGGGCCCTATCTTGCGAATCGAGGGGGATTCGAGCGTGTATCCAAGTCAGGATCAGGCGGCGTATCGTTTACGTTTCCAGGGATATTCCGCCTCAGCTGGCATCTGTTGCGACGTGCTTGGCCTGTAGCGATTTAGCTGGATCCCACAAAGTCGATCCTGTATAGTCGGTTATGGATTCTGTAGACAGATTGCCGCGGAGAGCGATCAAGCTACCGGAAATATTCCGGCCGCCGGTGATCCGCCCCATGTGTTCGGAATGTGTTCGGAGATGTCATGTCGACGACGAACACACGCCCGCCCGACTCGCCGTTACCCACGGATCCGCCCCCAACTGTCCTGCTGGTCGAAGACGACGCCCTGGTCCTGGAACTCTATTCCCAAATGCTCCAGCGGTTGGGCCACCGCGTGCACACGGCCACCGACGGCGACGAGGCCCTGGAGATGTTCCAGACCCTGGAAACGACTCCCACCTGGCTCATGGCCGATCTCATGTTGCCTGGATTGTCGGGGTTGGAGTTGCTGGAACGGTTGCGGCGCCGGGTCCCCGGACTGCCGGCGGTGGTCGTCAGTGGCCTCGCGGACTTCGAGGTGGCCGATAGTGGTGACCAAAGGACGATCTTCCTGGCCAAGCCGTTCCAGCTGGGGGACCTGAGGATGGCCATAGGGCAGGCCCTGGACGGGGCCGACCGGTCCCGGGGTGCAGCGGGGTAGCAGTGGCCGCTAGCGGAATCGGGACTTGATCTCACCCCAGGGCAGATTGTCCAGCGGGACGGTGCCGCAGTCGGCCGTGTGCTGGCCCAACCCATCGAGGGTGTCCACCGCAAGGAACTCCCAGCCGTCACAGGGATCGAAGACCGCGTCCACCGGGAGGGAGCCTTCGCACACACCGGGCAGGCGGCGCAGGGTGTGGTTCTGGGTGGTGCCGTTGGCACAGGACCAGTAGTCGCCGGGATCCTCGCCCACGCGCCCGACACGATCCACCGCGACCCCGCCGAAGGCCAGGACCAGGGCGTCGTTGCCGCTGAAGTTCAGATCCGCGTCGGTTTGGTTGGCCAGGGTGGGCTGGGAAAATCCGGTATGGGCGATGACGAAGACGTCACCGGGCTCCATGTCCACCGCGTCCAGGGCGATGGATAGGGCGGTGGTGGTACCGTTGGCGTAGACCTCGATGGCATAGCCGGCCAGGTTGACCGTGTCCGAGGTGCCGTTGAAGATCTCCACTGCGAGGTTGGAGCCGGAACCTTCCACGTACTCGCTGATCATCAGGTCGTCGGTCTGGGCCATGGCACCCACAGCCAGGATCATCGCC
>JAUUZX010000465.1 GCA_030592025.1 bacterium
CCGGCATGCAAGGCGCCCATGGTGGGCACGACGGTCAGCTCCCCGCCGCCGCGCAAACGATCCAGGCGTGCCAGATCGTCGGCCGTGCGCAGGACGATCACGAGGACGGCTCCTCGTCCGCGCCGTCACCGAGGTAGCCCTTGCCGCCGCCGACCTTGTCGCCGGCCGCCGCGTCATAGGTGTGCTCCGGGCCCGGGCAGGTGCCGTTGCGCACCTCGTCGGCGTAGCGGGCGATCGCCGCCGGCGCGTCCCGCCCCAACTCGGCGTAGCGCTTGACGAAGCGCGGCGTGAACCCGTCGAAAAGGCCCAGCATGTCGTGGAAGACCAGCACCTGACCGTCGCAGCCGGCGCCGGCGCCGATGCCCACCGTCGGCACGGGCAGATCGGTCGAGATCGCATCGGCCAAGGGCGCCGGGATGCACTCCAGCACGATGGCGAAGCAACCGGCGTCAGCCAGGAAGAGGGCCTCGTCACGCAGACGGGCCGCCGCCTCCTCGCCACGCCCCTGCACCTTGAAACCGCCCAGCTTGTGGACGGACTGGGGCGTCAGGCCGAGATGGCCCATGACCGGGATCTCCGCGTCGAGCAGGGCCGCGATATGGTCCGCGCGTCGGCGGCCGCCTTCGAGCTTCACCCCATGGGCCCCCGCCTCCTTCACCAGGCGCAGGGCCGCCTCCACGGTAGCGGCCGGATCGACGTGGAAACTGCCGTAGGGCATGTCGGCGATGATCGGCACCCCTGGCCGGGCCCGGGACACGGCCGCGGTGTGGTGGGCGATGTCGTCCAGGGTCACCGGCAGGGTGTTCTCGTGGCCGAGCACGACCATGCCCAGGGAATCCCCCACCAGGATGGCGTCGACATCCGCCGCCGCGGCGATGCGGGCGCTGGTCAGGTCGTAGGCGGTCACCATCACGAGTTTCTCGCCGCGACTCTTGCGGCGTGCGAAAATATCGAGGGTACGGGGCCTGCCTGCTGCGGGCATGGGCGCCACCTTTCCGGACCGGCGGGGCAACCGCCGGGCGCTCATCTCATGGCTGGCGGGAATCCGGCGCGAAGTCCCGCGTTCCGGCGAACGACTCGGTGAGCTGCTCGAAGAGAAGATCGAAATCCCCGGGCACGTTCACGAAATCGAGGTTGTCCGTGTTCACCACCAGCAGGGGCGAATCCTTGTAGTGATGGAAAAAATAGCTGTAAGCGCTGTTGAGCGCCTCCAGGTAGGCGGGATCCATGTCCTGCTCGAAGGCCCGCCCACGCCACTGGATACGCTGCAGCAGCACCTCGGTGCGGGCCTGCAGGTAGATCACCAGGTCCGGCGTGCGCACCCGCTGCTCGAGGATATTCGCCAGTTGGTTGTAGAGCGCGAGCTCGTCGTCGCTCAGGTTCAGGTTCGCGAAGATCCGGTCCTTGGCGAAGAGGTAGTCCGAGATGAGGGTCTCGCTGAACAATTCCTGCTGGAACAGGTTCTGTTGCTGGCGATAACGGCTGAGCAGGAAAAAGATCTGGGTCTGGAAGGCGTAGGCCGATCGGTCCTGGTAGAAATCCCCCAGGAAGGGGTTCTCCTCGACAACCTCAAGGTTCAGACGGCCGGCCGCCCGGGTAGTCAGCAACTTGGTGAGGCTCGTCTTGCCCACCCCGATGACGCCCTCAACGACGATGTAGCGCCAAGGCACCACGCCCATCCTCCTCCGTATCGAGGCCCGGCGGCGGCCAGGCCAGATCGGGCCGCGGGCGCAGCCAGGGCCCATCGTCGCGGCGAATCTTCGCACAGGCCGTGGCGACTGTCTCCCCCGAATCGGGCAGGATCGTCCCCCCGGCGATCTCGGCCAGGGGCGTGAGCACGAAGGCCCGTTGCGCCAGGCGAGGGTGGGGCAGATGAGGCTCCGCATCCCGCTGGCGCAGGTCACCGTACAGCAGCACATCCAGGTCGAGGGGCCGGGGCTGCAGGTGGGTGTCGGGCGTGCGGCCCCGCTCCTGCTCGAGGGACTTGCACAGCCCCAGCAACGCCGGCGGCGCCAAGGTCGTCTTGACCCTCACGCAGGCGTTCAGGTACGGCGCCTGGTCACCCGGCCCCACGTACGCGCTCTCCCACAGCGAACTCACACCGGTCAACACAACCCCGGGCGTCGCCGCCAAGGATCGGAGCCCCGACGACAGGTGCTCCAGCCGGTCCCCCACGTTCCCCCCCAGGCCCAGGAAAGCCGCCGCCGGCAAGGAGAGGCTGCTCATGGGGTACCGTCCTCGAGCCAGGTCCGGTCGCGGCTGATGGTCACCGACACCCGGCCCAGGAATTCGGGGATCGGCGGGTGAGGCTTGTGGACGGTGACCTCGACCCGGGCCACGGCCATCCCCTCGAGCAGAGCCCGGCACACGCGCCCCGCCACCGCCTCGATGAGTTGGCAGCGGTTGCCGGCCACGGCGTCCCGGACAAGCCGGTGTGCGGCGGTGTAGTCCAGGGCGCGCTCGAGTTCGTCATGGCGCACCGCGGCATCGAAGTCGGCCCACAGGTCCACATCGACCACGAAGCGCTGGCCCAACTCCCGCTCGGCCGGATGCACCCCGTGGTGGGCGTAGACGTCGATCCCCTCCAGACGCACCCGGTCCATCAGCGCCACCCCCTGAACCGCTCGGCTGCCGTGGCGATGTCCGCGTCCGGCGCCGTGAGGCTGATGCGGAACCACCCCTCGCCACCGGTGCCGAAACCGGTCCCGGGCGTGATGACC
>JAUUZX010000228.1 GCA_030592025.1 bacterium
GGCTCGTCACCTTCGGGCAGCCCTCCTCGGCGGGAGTACCGGACGCCTTCGCCGACCGGACCATCGTCCTCCCCCTCGACGACGCGCAGCGGGTCGAGGATCTGTTCGCGCGCCAGGGAGACCACATCGCGGCGGTCATCCTCGAGCCGCTCCCCGCGAACAACGGCTTGCTCGTGCAGCGACCGGAGTACCTCAAGCTGCTGCGAGACGTGACCACGCGCGCGGGCGCGCTGCTCATCTTCGACGAGGTCATCACGGGCTTCCGCGTCGGCCTCTCCGGCGCCGCGCCCCTGCTGGGCATCACCCCGGACATGGGCACCTACGGCAAGATCATGGGGGGCGGCATGCCCGTGGGCGCCTACGCGACAAGCCGCGCCGTCATGGACCACGTCTCCCCCACGGGCCCGGTCTATCAGGCCGGCACCCTGAGCGGCAATCCGGTGGCCATGGCCGCGGGTCTCGCCACCCTCGAAAAGACGGGGCGCGACGGTTTCTACGAGGACCTCGAACGCAAGGGCGCGAAACTCCAGGCCGGCCTCGAGCAGGCCGCGTCCGGCGCCGGCATCACCGCCACCGTCGTGCGCCAGGGGTCCCTGTTCTGGACCGTCTTCCAGCCCGAAGCGCCCCGCAGCTTCGAGGCCGTCGACGGCGCGAAGATGGAGATCTACGGTCGCCTGCACCGGGCCTCATCGAGCGCGGCGTCTACCTGGCCCCCAGTGGCTGGGAAGTGGGCTTCGTGAGCGCCGCCCACACCGACGACGACATCGACACCACGGTCGCCGCCGTGGCCGACACCTTCAACAGCTGGAGTTGAGATGGCCGACGTGAAGGACAGCATCTTCCTGAAGAACCTGCGGGGCGAGCCCTGCGACCGCACCCCCATCTGGATCATGCGCCAGGCGGGCCGCTACCTGCCCGAGTACCAGGCCGTGCGCGCGAAGCTCAGCTTCAACGAGCTGTGCCGCAACCCCGAGGCCGCCTGCGAGGTCACCCTGCAGCCCATCCGTCGCTTCGGCTTCGACGCGGCCATCATGTTCAGCGATATCCTCACGCCGCTGGCCCCCATGGGCGCCATGTTCGACTTCTCCCAGGGCGGGCCCAAGCTCGAGAAGCCCGTGCGCACCGAGGCCGAGATCGACGCCCTGCACACCTACGACGCCGAAGAGGGCACCGACTTCGTGGCCGCCGCCATCAAGCTCATGAAGGAAGGCCTGGGCGCCATCACGCCCCTGATCGGTTTCGCCGGCTCGCCCTTCACCCTGGCCACGTATCTCATTGAGGGCGGCGGGTCCAAGGACTACGCCACCCTGAAGGCCATGCTGTACAGCCGCCCCGAGCTGCTGGACCGTCTCATGGCGAAGCTCACCGACCAGACCCTGGCCTACCTGCGCATGCAGGTGGAAGCCGGCGTCGACGCGGTGCAGCTCTTCGACACCTGGGGCGGCATCCTCCACCCGACGGACTACGCCCGGGTGGTGCTGCCCTGCGTGAAGCGCATCATGGACGGCCTGGCCGACCTGAACGTCCCACGCATCTACTTTTTGAAGGGCAGCGCGCCCTACCTGGATCTCGTCACCACGCTGGACGTGGAAGCCCTGGGCATGGACTGGACCATGGACATGACCAAGTCGTTGCCGCTCATGAAGGGCTACACGGTGCAGGGCAACCTGGACCCGATGGCCCTCTTCGGCACCCACGACGAGATCCGTCGGCGCGCCCTGGATATCTGTAAGGAAGGCAAGGCCGCCCCGGGGCACGTCTTCAACCTGGGGCACGGCATCACGCCGCCGACGCCCATCGCCGCCGTCGAGACCCTGGTCGAAACCGTCCAGGGCTATCGCCGATAGATTGCAAGGAGAGCCGAATGGCCATCCCCATCAGTGAAGCCTTCGTCGAGAAGTACAACCAGCCGGGCCCGCGGTACACGAGCTACCCCACGGTCCCGGCCTGGAAGCAGAACTTCGGCGAGACCGAGTACCGCGCCGCCCTGCACGAACTGGCCGGACGTCCCGACGACGAGCTGGCCGTCTACCTCCACGTGCCCTTCTGCGCCAAGGCCTGCCACTACTGCGGCTGCAACATGCTGGTCACCCACGACAAGGACCACATCGCCCAGTACATGGACCGTCTCGAGACGGAGATCGGCCGCGTCACCGACATCATCGGCCTTGGCCGGCGCGTGGTGCAGCTGCACTGGGGCGGCGGCACGCCCAACTTCCTGAAGAACGACCAGATCGAGCGGGTGCTGGGCATGTTCCGCGGCGCGTTCGACCTGGCCCCCGGGGCCGAGGTTTCCCTGGAGGTCGACCCGCGCATCGCCACGGTGGAGCAGGTGGCCTTCCTCAGGGAATCGGGCTTCAACCGCATCAGCCTGGGCGTGCAGGATTTCGAATCGGGAGTCCAGAAAGCCATCGGGCGCATGCAGACCAGGGAAAAGACCCTCGCCATCTACCAGGGCTGCCGCGACGCCGGTTTTCAGGGCGTGAACCTCGATCTGGTGTACGGCCTGCCCGGCCAAACGCGGGAGAGTTTCGAAGCCACCCTCACGGAGATCATCGGCCTCGAGCCCGACCGGGTGGCCTGCTTCAGCTACGCCCACGTGCCCTGGGTGCGCCCCAACCAGGAGAAGGTCGACACGACGATCATGCTGAAGGGCTACGACAAGTTTCAGCTCTTCCAGCTCACCGTCGACACGTTCCAGAAGGGCGGCTACGTCTGGATCGGCATCGACCACTTCGCCAAGAAGGACGACGAGCTCTCGGTGGCCCTGGAGAACCGCGCCCTGCACCGCAACTTCATGGGCTACGCCACCAAGCCCGCGCCCCACATGCTGGCCTTCGGCATGAGCGGCATCGGCGACGTCTGCGACCGCTTCGTCCAGAACGACGCCACCCAGGACGGCTGGAACAAGGCCATCGACGCCGGCGGCCTGCCCATCGTCAAGGGCCACGTCCTGAGCGACGACGACAAGCGGCGGCGCCTAGCCATCCTCAACATCATGTGCAACCTCGAGCTGCCCTGGGAACTGACCCGCGCGGCGTACGGCGCCACCGCCGACAAGCTCTTTGCTGACAGCATGGACAAGCTGCCGCCGCTGATAGAGGACGGCCTCGTCACCCGCGACGACACGGGCCTGCGCATCACGGACAAGGGCCGCTACTTCGTGCGCAAGGTCGCCATGACCCTCGACGCGTACCTGGACCAGGACACCGATCGGCCGCTCTTCTCGAAGACGGTCTGAGGGAGAACGCGTGCTTGTGAACTGCCCCCATCCGAAGGATCGCCTGGACCCGGCCCAGACCACGGGACTGATCCTGTGCGGCATGGGCGGGCCGGACAAGCCGTCGTCGGTGGAGCCGTTCCTGCGCAACCTCTTCCTGGACCCGGCGATCTTTCCGGTGCCAAGACCCTTCGGCCCACTGTTGGGGCGCTGCATCGCCAGGATGCGCGCCCCGGCCGTGCGCAAACGGTACCTGCAGATCAGCCCCGACGGCGCCACCCCCCAGCTGCCCACCACCCGCCGCCAGGCCGCCGACCTGGCCCGCCGACTCAGCGCGAGCGGACGGCGCACGGCCCCCGGCGTGGCCATGCGCTACTGGGCGCCCTGGCCCGACGAGACGGTCATGGAACTGCGGGCCCGGGGTGCCCGGCAATTCCTGGTGGTGCCGACCTACCCCCAGTACTCCCGCGCCACCAACGGCAGCACCCTGGGCTTTGTGGTCGAGTCGTTGAAGAGGCTCTCGCCCGACGCGCCGGTGCACGTCGTGCCCGACTGGCATCTCCTGGACGGTTTCATCGCGGCCCTGGCGGCGCCCATCATCGACGCCCTCACCGCCTGGACGGAGTCCGGGGCGGCGGCCGGGTCCACGGCGCTGCTCTACGTGGCCCACTCGTTGCCCCGCAAACTCATCGACGCCGGTGATCCCTACGTCGACCAGACCCGCGCCACGGTGCGGGCCGTCCACGCCCGGGTCACCGACCACCTGACCGCGGCGGGCAACGCCGACTGGCTGGCCGACCTGGCCGGTGGGCCCGACCCTTTGCTGGCCTTCCAGAGCCGCGTCGGCCCCATCAGGTGGGTCGGTCCGGAGATCACGTCGGAGGTGATGCGGCTGGCCGGATCCGGCTGCCGGCGTCTCCACATCCAGCCCGTGAGCTTCACCTGCGAGCACATCGAGACCCTCATGGAACTGGACATCGAATTGAAGAGGAAGGCGGCCAAGGCGGGAGTCGAGGACTTCCGACGGGGCCCGGCGTTGAACGTCGACCCGGTGTGGCTCGCCTCCCTCACCACGCACCTCATCGACAACGCCTTCGCACGGAAGGACGGCACCGATGCCTGACAACAGCGGCAAGCAACGGGTGGCCGTGGTGGCCGGCGGCGTGGCGGGGCTGGCCACAGCCGTGGGGCTGCTCGACCGTGCCAAAAAGCAGGGTCTCGACCTCGCGGTGACGGTCTTCGAGCAGGGCGACCATCCCGGCGGCAACCTGCAGACCC
>JAUUZX010000345.1 GCA_030592025.1 bacterium
CCCGACGACGAAGGCCTCCTGGCCAACCTGGACAACCTGGTCACCGGTCTGAATGATCTGGGCCTGGGCGTCGCTATCACCCCCGGTGACGGTGGCGAGATCGGCGGCTTCGCGGTGCGCGAATGGAGCGTCACCATGGACGCGGCGAGCCTGCCCTTCGCCCAGGGCGACGGCGACCCGGGCATGGGCGAGAGCCAGCTGGCCCAGGCGTTCTACGTCCTGCAGCGGATGGGCACCCGACTCAGGGTAGCCCATCGGGGTGACCTGGTCGTCATCAGCACGCAAATGGATGACGCGGCCTTCGGCGACTTGCTCGCCGGCACCGGTAACGGCGGCTCGCCACCGGCCGGACTCACGAGAATCGCCAAGGCGGCAGGGCCGGACGTTCGCCAGGTGGCGACGGGGAACCTGGGGGCGATCCTGGGCTGGTCCATGGCCGCGGCGGTGGACGACCCCCGGTTGCAGGCGGCCCTGTTGGAGTACCCGGTCCCCTTCCAGGCCTATGTTGCCCAGGACGGGCCGCGCATCATGGTCGCCGGGACCCTCGACGTGGTCGGCGCGCGCCGCACGGCCGCCGCGCTGATGGAGGCGGGCAAGGCCCTGGATGCCGCCGGACCCTGACCATCAATCCGGACCCTGGACCGGCGCCGCTCTCCCGGGCGGCGCCGGTTTTTTTGGCCGGTTCCGGTCCCCGATGCGGGCACTTTGAAACGTCAGCAGTAGCATCGGTCGGGACAACACCCCGCATCGGCATGCCGCGAAAGCTCCCGCCATTCCCTGCCGGGGCGGTCCGTTCCTTCCGCCCTTCCTTCTTGACGTCGAGGTTGCCATTGGGCACGGTGGGTGCATATCCTATCGTAATGATAGAATTTAGCCATTACCGAGAGAGGACAACCATGAAGAGAGAGAACCTCCTGGCCCTGAGCCTCATCTTTTGCCTCGTGGGGATCATGACCGGGGATGCCTTGGCTTTTGGGAGCATCGGCGACAGCTGGAACGCCAACTACGACACCGCCTGCCAGACCCTGGTTGACGCGACCCTCCAGGCCAACGGATGTGTCCTGTGCCACGACGCGGGCTTCAGCCTGAATCCCTACGGCGATACCATCGGTGGCTTCGGGGTGGATTGGGCCTCCATCGAGGGGACAGATTCCGACGGCGACGGCCGCACCAACGGCGAAGAGATCCTCACGGACTGCACCTTGCCCGGCGACATCGCGTCGGTGCCTGCAGACGGCGCCACCTGGAGCGCCATCAAGGCCCTCTACCGCTGATCAGCGCGGGGCGTCCGCTTGCGCCGGCACCCCGCCTACTCCCCGTGGCACTCCACGCAACCGGTGGTCTTCCATTCCTCGTCGATATCCTCGGGATGCTGGTACTCGACGCTCGTCAAGGACACCACCATCTCGCCGTTGAGCCGCTCCTGGGCCACGATGGTGTGGCACAGGTTGCAATCCCGCGAGATCACCGACCCGTCTTCGGCCTCGTGCTCGCCGTCGTGGCAGCGGAAGCAGCCGTTGTTGTGCAGGTGGCCGATGTGGTCGGGGAAATCCCGCCACGATGTTCTCATCTCGGGAAAGATGTTCGTGCTGAACAGGTGCTGGGTCCGCGTGATGGCCGCGTCGATGTCCGCCCGGCGCACGGCGACGAGCTCCGGGTACTCCTCGGCGTAGTAGCCGTTCACGCCTGACGCGATGGCCGCCAGGGCTTCGTCCTCCGTCGCGTACACCGTCTCCATGAGGTCCACCAGCAGCCCCTTGATGCCCGGCAGGTCGTCGGCGATGACGCCGTTGGACAGGGCCCGGTTCACGAGGCGCGAGGGCGGGTTGTAGTGGTGGCTGGGACGATTGTGGCAGTCGATGCAGTCCATGAGCCGCGTCTCGTGCAGGGCGAGTTCCTCGTCACCCGGGTCGGACTCGGTGCTGCGGAAAACCTTCTCCGTGCCGTCGGCCAGCCTGAGCTTCACCCAGGGGATCTCCTCGCGCTCGCTGTCCGTGGCCACGTAGGTGACCTCCACATCATCGCTCACGTGCCAATGGCTGCCGTGAGCAGGCGCCTCCCCCCCGCCGCCGCCACCGATGCGCATCAGCAGGTGGAGACGCCAGTGGTCGTTCCCTTCCTCGCTCGCGTAGTAGTCGTGGATGACCATCTTCTCGCCGGAGAAGTGGGCCGGCCAGTGGCACTGTTCGCAGGTGTCCCGCGAGGGGCGCAGGCTGTGCACGGGGGTCTCGATGGGCCGTGAGAACTTGTTGAAGGCCACCGAGTAGAGCTGGTAGGCCCCCGACAGCTTGGACTTCACGAACCACTCGGCCCCCGATCCGATGTGGCACTGCACGCAGCCCACCCGGGCGTGGGGCGACTCCTGGTAGGCGGTGTGCTCGGGCTTCATGACCTCGTGGCACACGGTGCCGCAGAAGGCGTCGCTCTCCATGTACTCGTAGGCCTTGAAGCTGCCGAAGCCCGTCATCAGCAGGAAGACCACGGTGCCGGTGCCGAAGATCACCGCCGCGCGCAACTGGGCGGGCTGGTTGAGGTCGATCCGGGGCAGGCGCACGGTGCTCGGCAGACCCAGGCGCCGCCGGCGGTGCTGGCGGAAGGCGCCGAAGGCGATGCCCAGCAGCCCGATCACCAGGAACGCCGGCAGGATCACGAAGGCAACGATGCCGACGTAGGGGTTGTGCTCGTGACTGAGGCCTTCCATGGCCATGAGCATGAGGATGAGCACCAGGCTGAGCCCGGCCAGAACGCCCCCGGCGAGGGTGATGGCGTTGTAGAAGATCGAAGGGAGCTTGCGATTGTGGTCGGTCATGTGTCTTCCCTTCGGGGACGAATCCCTGCACCTGCGGGATGATTGCCAACCCGAGCCTACCACACGCCCCATGGCAATCCCAGCGTTCGACTACCCATTCACGGAATCTCCATGACATGGTGCCGGGAAAATTGCACTTGCGGCATCCACCCGGGCGGGCCTAGGATGATCTCGACCGATCCGCAGGGAGTTGCGGCGGTCCCCGTGCGGGTCTGGGCGGCCCGGGGGACCGGGCGAGGTGGGACTCGCCGCGGATGACCCGCCCGATGAGGAGGTGATCCAGTGAGTTCTGATAGAAATGGCTTGGTGGAGGTGGCGTCCCTGCGTTGACGGGACCCATCTGGCCGAATGGCGGACCGGGTATCTCCCGAGCGGGGGAACCCAACGCCACCGACACCGGCAGGATCGAAAGGCGCCGCCCCGGCACGAGTCGGGGCGGCGCTGATTTGTGGCTCCGATAATCCCCGGACCTAGAAGACGGACGGATCCCCCGCCGTCGGCAGCTCGTCGAAGGTCCCCGGCGGCGGCGGCGACGTGGTGCGCCACTCGAGGGTCGACGCGCCCCAGGGGTTGTCCGCAGCCGCGGGCCCCTCGAAGAGGGAACCGAAGAGGTTCGACAGCACGAGCACCAGGCCCGTGATCATGATCC
>JAUUZX010000397.1 GCA_030592025.1 bacterium
CACTGCCCAGGGCCTCGGCCAGGGCGGGGAAGTCGTAACCCGTCGCGCCGTCGTCCACGAAGAATACCCCTTCGGCCCGGGGGCTCTCCAGCAACGCGACGGTGGCGCCGGCGGCGTCCCGTCCGTCCACCAGGGAGAGCCCGTCCAGGGACCGGCCGATGCGGACCGTCCAGCCCCCCCTGGCCAGCTTCAACAGGGGCAGGAAGTCCTTGTCCCGGGGGCCGTACAGCCCCGGCGGCCGCAGGATGGCCGTGCGGAACATGCCCGTCGCTCCACCCACGAGTTTCTCCGCCGCCCGTTTGCTGCGGCCGTAGGCGGTGATGGGGGCCGACGCGTCGGCTTCCGTGGCGGGCCTGACCATGGAGGCCGGGCCGTGGGCGGCCAGGCTCGACACGTAGACGAAGGCGGGCGGATCGCCGGTGGGGGGTTCGGTCCAGCGGCGCCGGGCGGCGTCAAGCAGGACCGCGGTGGTCGTGACGTTGCCCCGGGTGTAGTCGTCCTCGTGGCGGGCGGTGACGACCCCCGCGCAATGGATGATCCCGGCTGCATCGGCCAGGAGGCGGTCGCCATCATCGGGGTCGGTGAGGTCGAGCTCCACGGTCTCGACGGCCTTGCCGACGAGCCAGCGCAGGTTGCTCGTGGCGCGGATCGAAGCCCGCACCCGGTAGCCCTTGGTCAGCAGGAGATCGGCGATGTGGCTGCCCACGAACCCCGTGGCGCCGGTCAGGGCGATGAGGGGCGCCGTCGTTGCGTTGGCGGCCATGGGCATCCTCCGTCAGACGGTCTTCTCGTAGACCCGGTAGGACTTGTAGCGGTCGGCGCCGTAGCCCTCGAGCACGCGGTTCATGGCGACGTTGTCATCCAGCACCCAGGAGCACTCGCCCCCGGTGATGCCCTTGGCGAAGGCCGCCTGCAGGGTCTTGTACACCAGGGCCACGTCCACGCCCAGCTTGCGGTACTCCGGCACCACGCCCATGAGCAGCATGCGGGCCGTCTTCACCTTGCGCTTGCCCAACAGGAATTTCAGCCAGCCGAAGGGCAGCAGGCTGCCCTTGAGGGGCTGCAGGGCCTCGTTGAAGTCGGGGATGGTCAGGGAGAAGCCGATGGGCTCGCCGTTCATCTCGGCCACCAGCAGGAAGTCGGGGTCGACCATGGACTTCATGTCCTTGGCGGCGTAGTTGAAGTCCTCGTCGTCCATGGGGATGAAGCCCCAGTTGTTGCTCCAGCTCCGGTTGTACAGGTCGCGCACCTTGGAGGCGTCCCCGAAGAAGTTCTTCATGTCGAAGGGGCGCACCACGAGGCCCGGCCTCTCGACGACCCGCTTGATGAGGCGGGCCATCTTCTCCGGGAAACGGCCCTCGGTCTCCACGAGCCAGGCGTGGAGGTCCCGGGCGCAGGTCAGGCCGAAGGCGTCCATGTGCTCCGGGTAGCGGGGCGGGTTGTAGGGCATGCCGATCACGGGTCGGTCCCACTGACCGGAGATCTGCAGGCCGAACCAGTCGTGGTTCGAGGTGAAGCAGCCGGGGCCGCGCATGAGGTCCATGCCCTGGTCGCGGATCCACGTCTCGGCGGCGGCCAGCAGCGCGGCCGGGGCATCGGCGTCTTCCAGCACTTCATAGAAGCCGAAGAAGCCCACCTTCTCGTCGTGGTGATCGTTGTTGTAGGTGTCGATGCAGGCGCCCACGCGGCCGACGATCACGCCGTCCCGCCTGGCCAGCCACAACTCGTGGGTGGCGTGGCGCCAGAAGGGGTTCTTGTCCCGGTCGAAGAACTGCTTGAGCTCGCTGCGCAGGGGATGGACATAGTGGGGGTCGTCCGCGTAGACCCGTTGGGGCAGGCGCAGGAAGTCCTCGAGGTCGCGTTTGTCGGCGACAGGGGTGACGATGACGGACATGATCCCTCCTTGGCGTGGGCTGCTGGGGCGAGGGTTCGCCATGGGCCGGTCAGGCGGGGATGACGCCCAACTCGCGACCCACCTTGACCATGATGTCCATGGCCTGGTGGATCTCATCCTCGGTGTGGGTGGCCATGAGCGACAGGCGGATCAGGGCGTTGCCGGGCTCGACCGCCGGCGAGATCACCGGGTTGACGAACACGCCCTCGTCGATGAGTCGCCGGCAGAAGATGAAGGCCGTCATGTCCTCGCCGACCACTGCGGGGATGATGGGGGTTTCGGACGGGCCCGTGTCGAAGCCCGCGTCGTCGAGGCGCTCGCGCATGACGTCGTTGTTGTGCCAGAGGGCCTCGTGGCGCCAGCTCTCTTCGAGCATGACGTCCACCGCGGCGGAGACCGAAGCCACCGACGCCGGCGGCATGCTCGCCGAGAACATGAGGGCGCGGGCGATGTGCTTGACGTAGTGGATCGTGTCGGCGTCCGCGGCCACGAAGCCGCCCACCGAGGCGAGGGACTTGCTGAAGGTGCCCATGATGAGGTCGACGTCGTCGGTGACCCCGAAAAGGTTGCAGGTGCCGCGGCCGTGGTCGCCCAGCACGCCCACTCCGTGGGCGTCGTCGATCATGACGGACGCGTCGTACTTCTTGGCCAGCTCCAGGATCCCCGGCACGGGGGCGATGTCGCCCTCCATGGAGAACACGCCGTCGACGATGATGAGCTTGTTGTTGCCCTGCTCGTTCCTGAGGACGAGCTCGAGGTTCTCCATGTCGTTGTGCTTGAATTTCTTCACATTGGCGAAGGAGAGCCGGGCGCCGTCAATGATCGAGGCGTGGTCGAAGCGGTCGACGATGATCGTTTCGTTGCGACCCACCAAGGCGCTCAGGGTGCCCTGGTTGACCATGAAGCCCGTGGAGAAGACGAGGGCTTTCTCCTTGCCCACGAGGGCGGCGAGCTTCTCTTCGAGTTCGACGTGGATGTCGAGGGTGCCGTTCAGGAAGCGGGAGCCGGCGCAGCCCGTGCCGTACTTGGTGATGGCGTCCCGGGCGGCCTCCTTGACCTTCGGATGGTTCGTCAGGCCCAGGTAGTTGTTGCTGCCGAGCATGATGACCTCACGGCCCTGATACCGGACCGTGTTGGTCTGGGCCGACTCGATCACCCGGAAGTAATTGTAGAGATCCTTGGCCATGAGTTGTCTGGCCATCTGGAATTCCTGGATCTTGTCGAACATCCCCATGCTCACCTCCGGTTGAGGTGCTACCA
>JAUUZX010000355.1 GCA_030592025.1 bacterium
CGCCTCGAGGTACCGCGACTTCATCTGCTCACTGGCCATGACCCGCTTCACCGGCGGCAGCTTGAGTACGGCGCCCAGCAGGGCGGCCAGGGCGCGATGGCTCCACATGACGCGGTTGTCGAAAATCAAATCCTGGAGTGTGCCCCGCTCGGTGGCCATGAGCACGTAGCGGTGGGCGTTGTTCACGGGGGTGAGCACCCGGGCGGCCCGGGGCTTCAGGGTGATGTCGCCGCGGGCGCAGGCGCGCACGCACACGCCGCAGCCAAGGCAGGCCGAGGGGTCCAGCTTCGCCGTCCGCAGCTTCGGCCGCCGGGGATCGTTGGCCGAGACGAGGGACAGGGCCTCCACGGGGCAGGCGTCCACACACTTGCCGCAGCCATTGCAGTCGTCCGTGCTCACCTCGGGGATGAAGCTCGTCGTGTGCACCGGATGCAGATGGGTGAAGCGTTTCTGGGCCATCAAGGCCTCACAGCAGCACCCGCAGCAGTTGCAGACGAAACTCACCCGTTGCTGCACGTTCTCACCGAACTGCACGAGGCCGCTCTCGTAGGCCTGGTCCAGCAGATCGCGGCATTCGCTCTTGTCGACGGTCCGGGCGTGGCCGTGCCTGGCGAGGGACTCGGCCGTCCCGTTGAAGGTCATGCAGATGTCCATGGGCGCGTCGCAGGCCCCGCCCAGGTGCTCCGCCTTGTGGCGGCAATAGCACATGCCGACGGCGATGTGGCTCGACGTCTCGATGACCTCGGTGGCCCGTTCGAAGTCGAGCACATAGGCCGCGTTCTCACTGGTCAGCACGGGTTCCTGCACGAAGATCCGCCCGAGCTGGGTCTCACCCCGGGCGAAGAGGGCCTTCACGAAATCTTCCTCCACCTGGAGGTACTCGTGGAAGAGTTCGGCCAGGAGCTTCTGGTCCAGGTCGTCGCGCACGCGCATGAAGGAGAACTCGAAAAAGCCGGCCATGGGCGGCGGCAGCGAGTACACCGACCGGCCGTGGCGTTCGACGTCCACCAGCAGGGCGCGGCCGGCCAGGGTCTCGCAGATGTTGCGGGCCTCGGCCTCGGACATCTTCCAGATGCGGGCGGCCTTGCGCGCGGTGAAGGGCTTGATGGGCAGCAGGGAAAGGAGTCCGGCGGCGCGTTCGTCCATGAGCAGGCCGAGGATGCGGTCCAGCACCACGGACGGCGGCGCGCCCTGGGGCGAGCGGTTCAGGCGCTCCACGAGTTGGGCGTAGCCGGACTTGGCGGTGCGGTGGGCCATGGCGTTCTTCCCTTTCGGGTCCCGCCGCTGACGGTGCAGCACGGGGTGTGCTGTCGGCAACCGGGGCGACGCCCACGGGCCGGCGGGATGCCGGATTCGACCGGCTCACTCCTATTGTGAACGATTTTTGGACCTGACGCCACCTCCTGTTATATTTCTGACGTTCGCTCCCAGGCCCCATCACGCGGCGACTCCGATCGCCCATTCCGGTGGTAGCGCGACCAGCCATGATCATCGGCATCGGCATGGACATCTGCGACGTGGGGCGCATGGCTGAGCAAATTGCTGAGCAAATCGCCGCCCCCGGTGACGGCTTCGTCGAGGCCGTCTTCCTGCCCGACGAGATCGCCTACTGCAACGGCATGCGCCATCCCGCCGAGCACTTCGCGGCGCGCTTCGCCGCCAAGGAATCCGTCGTCAAGGCGCTGGCCGGGGCCGGAGGCGAAGGAACCTTCTGGCAGGACATCGAGATCGTGCGCGAGGACACCGGACAGCCGCGGATCGCCCTGCGGGGCCGTCTGCAGGAACTGGCCGACGGCCTAGGCGCGCGGAAATTCCACATCTCTCTTACCCACACCGCCACCTCGGCCGCCGCCGTCGTGGTGGTGGAGGGTTGACCCGCAGGACCAACTGGAGGACACGATGAGCGGCATCCCCACCTACGAGGAACGACTCCAGGGCTTCGACTGGGAGCAATCCGCCGACGAACTGGGATACAAGGACGGCGACGTCATCAACATCGGCTGGTACTGCAGCGATCGCATCTGCGACCTCGGCAAGGCCGACAAGGCCGCGCTGCTGTGGGAGGACTTCCGCGGCGAGGAGCGCACCTACACCTTCGACGACGTGCGCGTCCTGACCAACACCTTCGCCGATCACCTGCAGGGCCTCGGCCTGGAAGCCGGCGAGCGGGTGTGCCTGTTCATGGACCGGGTGCCCGAGCTCTACCTGGGCTTCCTGGGTGTGCTGAAAATGGGCGGCATCGTCCAGCCCCTGTTCTCCGCCTTCGGGGAGGATTCCCTCTGGACCCGCCTGGACAACGCGGGCACCAGCGCCATCGTCACCCAGAAGAAGCACGTCCGGAAGGTGCGGAAGATCGTCGACCGGCTGCCCGGGCTGCGCCACATCATCGTCGTGGACGCCGATCCGTCGAAGCCCCTCAAGGAGCGGGAGAGCTCCCTCGACCTCCACGCCCTGCCCCGGGTCGAGGAGTACACGGTGCACCCCACCACGGCCGAGTCGCCGTCGGTGCTCCACTACACGAGCGGCACCACGGGCCAGCCCAAGGGCGCCCAGCACGTGCACTACTCCCTCATCAGCCAGTACATCACCGCCCAGTGGGTGCTCGACCTCAGGGAAGACGACGTCTACTGGTGCAACGCCGACCCGGGCTGGGTCACGGGCACGAGCTACGGCATCATCGGGCCCTGGGCCAACGGCATCACCCAGGCCGTGCTCGACGCGGGCTTCAACGCCGACAAGTGGTACGCCTTCATGGCCAAGTACAAGATCACCGTCTGGTACTCGGCGCCGACGGCCATCCGCCTGCTCATGAAGGAGGGCGCCGAACTCGTCGCCAAGCACGATCTGTCCTCCCTGCGCCACCTGTGCAGCGTGGGCGAGCCCCTCAACGCCGAAGCGGTGGTCTGGGCGGAGAAGACCTACGGCAAGCCCTTCCACGACACCTACTGGCAGACCGAAACCGGCTGCATGGTCATCACGAATTTCCCCGGCATGAAGGTCAAGCCCGGCAGCATGGGCAAGCCCTTCCCGGGCATCACCGCGGCGGTGATCGACCTCGAGACCGGCGAGGAGATGGAGCAGGGCAAGGTGGGCGTCATCGCGCTCCGGCCCGGCTGGCCCAGCCAGATCCGCACCTTCTGGAACAACGAGAAGGGCTTCCGGAGCAAGTTCGTGCACGGCTGGTACGTCTGCGGCGACCAGGCCAACGTCGACAAGGACGGCTACTTCTGGTTCGTCGGCAGGGACGACGACGTCATCAACACGGGCGGCCACCTGGTGGGACCCTTCGAGATCGAGTCGGCCCTTCTGGAGCACCCGGCGGTCGCCGAGTCGGCCGCGGTGGCCAAGCCCGACAAGGTCAACATGGAGGTCGTGAAGGCCTTCGTGACCCTC
>JAUUZX010000187.1 GCA_030592025.1 bacterium
CTGGCAATTCGAGTGGGGGCCCAACGGCTTCCTGGACAACGAACCGGCCACCCTGCGCCTCGTCGAGCGCGCCGGTCTGACCGGCGAACTGGCCCGCAGCAGCGACGCCACCCGCCACCGGTTCCTTCTGGTGGACGGCCGACTGCGGGAGATCCCCACCTCGCCCAAGGCGTTCCTGGGCTCGAAGATGCTCTCGACCCGCGGCAAGCTGCGCATGGCCGGCGAGCTGTTCATCCCGCCCCGTGGCGATCTGGGCCGGGCCGCGGCTGACCCGTCCACCGACGAGACCGTCGACCAGTTCGGTCGCCGACGCCTGGGCGCCGAGTTCGCGGAGGTCATGCTCGACCCCATGGTCAAGGGCATCTTCGGCGGCAACTCCCGCAAGCTCAGCCTGGCCGCGGCCTTCCCCCGCATGGTCGAGCTCGAGCGCGACCACGGCGGCCTGTTCAAGGCCATGATCGCCTTGGCCAGAAAGCGCAAGCAGAAGACCGACGCCGGCCCCACCGGCGTGCTCCACAGTTTCAACGGCGGCATGGGTCAGCTGGTCGACGCCCTGGCCGGGGTGCTCGACGACGACCCGCGGGCGGACCTGCGCCTGGGCGCCTCCGTCTCGAAGGTGACGCGGTTGGGCGATGCCTGGCACGTGGCCGGCGCCGACTTCGACCTGGGCCCCTTCGACGCGGTCATCAACGCCGCCCCGGCCCACGCCGCCGCGGCCCACGTCAGGGAGACCGCGCCGGGGATCCACGAGGCCCTGGCCCGCATCCCCTTCGCCCCCATGGCCGTCATCGCCCTGGGCTTCGACCGGCAAGCGGTGAAGCACGACCTGGACGGCTTCGGGGTGCTCATCCCCTCCCGCGAACGGCGTGAACTGCTGGGCGCCCTGTGGACCAGCAGCATCTTCCCGGGCCGCGCGCCGGCGGGCAAGGTACTCATCCGCGCCATGGCCGGCGGCGCCGACAACCCCGCGGTCATGGACCTGGACGACGAGGCCATGGCCACCCTGGTTTTGGCCGAACTGCGCTCCCTGCTGGGCATCAAGGGCGCCCCCGACATGGTGCGCGTCATCCGCCACCGGCAAGCCATCGCCCAGTACGAGCCCGGCCACCTGGCCCGGCTGGCGGCCATCGACGCCGAGCTCCCCCGGCACCCGGGGCTCTTCCTCACCGGCGCCTCGTACCGGGGCATCTCCGTCAACAACTGCGCCAAGGAAGCCGAGCAGGTGGCCAACGCCGTGCTCGCCCACCTGGGCGCCCCCTCACCCACGTCCCCGGAGGCCGTGTGATGAACGTGGTCCTGTCCGTCGCCAACGTGCTGCTGCCCCTGCTGTACCTCGTGGTGTGGGGCACCTACCTGTGGCTCTTCCGCAGCAATGACCCCTTGCCGCGCCGACTGGCCTCGCGCCTGGCCGCGGGGGTCGTCCTGCTGCACCTGGCCACCGAGACGGCCGACATCCTGGTCCACGGGCACCTGCCCATGGGCACGCCGCTGGAGTTCATCTCGACCCTGGCCCTGGCCATCCTCATCACCTACCTGGCCATCGAGCGCCGCTACCGCGTCAAGACCACCGGGTTCGTGCCCACGGGCATCGCTTTCGTCCTGCAGTTCGTGGCCAGCGCCTTCGCCACCAAGGTGCACCACGGGGCCCGTCCGTTCCTGTCGGACCCGGGTTTTGCCGGCCACGCCATCCTGGTGCTCCTGGCCTACACGGCCCTGACCCTGAGCTTCGTCTACGCCCTGCTCTACCTGATCCTGGCCCGACAGCTGGGACGCCACCAGTTCGGCCTGCTGTTCCGGCGCCTGCCGTCCCTGGACGTCCTCGAACGCATGAGCGTGACGGCGGTGGAGCTGGGCGTGCCCCTGCTGTTTGTCGCCCTCTGCCTGGGCCACCTGTGGATGTACAACTTGGCCGACCGGGTCGACCCGGCCCTGGCCGCCCAGCTCTCCCCCTGGGACCCGAAGATCCTCGTCTCCTGGGTCATCTTCCTGGGTTATCTGGGCGGGCTGGCGGGCTACCGCTTCCTGGGCTGGCGGGGCCGTCGCATGAATGTGCTGGCCGTGGCGGCGTTCACGATCATCGTGGTGACCATAGGCGTCATCCGGCACTTCGTGCCCAGCTTCCACGACTTCCGCTATCGGCAGGTCGAGGAGACGTCGGCGCCGGACATGGAATCCCGCCTGATCATCGATGGACACGGAGGTACGGCGTGACCCATCCCGTGACCCTGTTCGCCGTCACCATCAACCACAAGCATGCGCCCACCGAGGTGCGCGAGCGCGCCCACCTGGACGACGACCAGGCCGTGGCCCTGATGCGTGAACTGGCGGAGATTCCGGGTTGCGTGTCGGCCATCCCCGTGTCCACCTGCAACCGCACCGAGATCTACCTGGAGATCCTGCCCGGCCACGACCCGGGTCCCCTGCTGAGTGAGGCCCTGACCACCGTGGGCGCCGAGACGGATCTCTTCTTCGGGGAGCACGGGCGCCTGCTGGAAGGCTCCGCGGCCATCGTTCACCTGTACCGGGTGGCGGCGGGCCTGGAGAGCATGATGCTGGGCGAACCCCAGATCACATCCCAGCTCAAGGACGCCTACCGCCGCGCCCGCCAGCACCAGGAGCCCGGACCCGGCCTGCTGCGCGCGTTCCAGGGCGCGTTCCGGGCCGGCAAGCGGGTGCGCACCGAAACCAGGATCAGCAAGGGCGCCGTGAGCGTAGCCTTCGCCGCGGTGGAGCTGGCCCGCAAGTTCTTCGATCACCTGTGCGACCACCGGGCCGTGCTCGTGGGCGCCGGCGAGACCGGTGGCCTGGCCGCCCGCCACTTCCTGCAGCACAACATCGGCCACCTCACGGTGGTCAACCGCACCGCGGAACGGGCCACGGAGCTGGCCGCGACCCTCAGCGCCGAACGGGAAGCCGCCGCCACGGTGCGCCGCGAGGCGGACAAGGACCGCTTCCCCGCCGCCAAGGCCGAGTGCGGCCGGGTGGATGCCCAGCCCTGGGAATCCCTCACCGAGGCCCTGGCCCAGGCCGACGTCGTGCTCACGACCACCGGCGCCACCGAGCCGGTGATCCTGCCGGAGATGGTGCAGGAAGCGGTGAAGCAGCGCCGGGGCAAGCCCCTCTTCCTGCTGGACATCGCCGTGCCCCGGGACGTCCACCCCGACGTTGCCGACCTGGACGGCGTGTACGTCTTCGGCCTGGAGGATCTGGACGAGATCGTGCAGGGCAACCTCACCGCCCGCCGCAAGCAGCTACCCGCGGCCCAGATCATCATCGACGAGGAGCTGGCCGAGTTCGAGCAGTGGCTCGCCGACATGGACCTGCGCCCGACGGTCGCGGAGTTCAAGGCCTACCTCGAGGAACTGAAGGACAAGCAGGTGGGGTTCGTGCGGAAGAAGCAGTCGGACGAGGTGGCGGCGGCCGTGGACCGGAGCCTGCAGCAGTTCATCAAGAAGGTGCTGGGGCGGTCCATGACCTCGCTGAAGGCGGCGGAGACCCCCGAGGAGCGGGAGCAGGATCTGGACGCGCTCAGGCGGTTGTTCGGGGCGAATTTGGGGGGTCGGGGGTAGGGTTAAGTGTCGTATCCATCATATTGTGCCCCCTTGATCATAGTAATCTTCTAGGTTATTCTGTCCGGCATGAACAACCCGCCCGTTCAAATCGGATCCTACACCGTCGACGCAGAGATCGGACGCGGCGGCATGGGCGTGGTCTACCGAGCACGGGACAGCCGCCTGGGCCGCCTGGTCGCCCTCAAGGCGCTGCACCATCAGGTCGCCTCGGACGCCGAGGGGTTGGCCCGTTTCGAGCGCGAGGCGCGCGTGCTGGCCGCTCTCAACCATCCCAACATCGCGGCGATCCACGGCCTCGAGGAGGACGCCGGCAAACAGTTCCTGGTCCTCGAGTACGTTGACGGCGAGACCCTCGCCGACCGTCTCGCCCGGGGTCCCATGGCGGTGACCGATGCACTGGAAACATGCATCCAGATCGCGGCCGGTTTGGAGGCCGCGCACGAGGCGGGGATCGTCCACCGGGACCTCAAACCCGCCAACGTCAAGATCACGTCGGACGATCAGGTCAAGGTGCTGGATTTCGGCCTCGCCCGGGTTGAGGTACCGGCACGACCGGCCGCCCCGACCGACGAGACCCAGGGACTGACAGGACCTCCCCTCGTCACGACCTCAGGCACCCTTTTGGGAACCGTACCCTACATGAGCCCCGAGCAGGCTCGCGGTGACGCGGTTGGCAGGCGCTCGGACATCTGGTCCTTCGCCGTGATCCTCTATGAGTGCCTCACCGGAACCAATCCCTTTGCTGGACGCACGGCCAGTGATTCCATTGCGGCTATCCTGGCGACCGAGGTGGACCACGCCAAACTACCCCCGGATACGCCACCCCTGGTCTCGCACCTTCTTCGGCATTGCCTGCAGCGGGATCCACGCTCGCGATTGCGGGACGCCGGAGATCTGCGTCTGCTGCTCCAGGATTGTAGCGAAGCGAAACCCGTCGCGCCCAAGGTCGGCCTGGGCAGTGCGCGGATCATCGAGAAAACCTTCCTGATCGACGATGAGACGTGCCGAAAACTCGACAAGGAGGGGCTTGATCCACATCTGATCGGCTGGCAAATGCAATACGCCGACAACGAGCGACCCTCCGACACCCTCGAGGTCTGGATCCCGAGTTTCGGTGAGGACCATTCGATGGGCCCGTGGCGGGACCTCCTTGCCTCGGCTCCCTGCCGAGCCATCGTCGCCACCCCCATTGGCCTGGAACCCAATGTGGCCCACCGGCCACGCATTTCCATGGAGAACCAGCTCGTCCTGTTGCGTCGCCTCGTGGCCTCGGTGGTCGCCCGGACCCGACCGGACAAGGTCGTCGTCGCCGGCTTCTCATGAGGTGCGGACATGGCGCTGCGGTGCGCAGCCGGCGATGAAACGGGACAATTGTTCGACGGTGTTCTCGCCGTGGACCCGAACCTCGAGAAAGACACGTGCATCTTGACGGGCC
>JAUUZX010000364.1 GCA_030592025.1 bacterium
GGCGAAGCCCTCGACGTGCTGGGCCTCCTTCGCCAGGAAGCTCTTGGGGATGAGCAGCGGGAAGTAGGCGTTGACGTGACCCAGTTCCTTGAATTTGTCGTCCAGGATGCGCTGGATGTTCTCCCAGATGGCGTAGCCGTTGGGGCGGATGACCATGCAGCCGCGCACGGGGCTGTTCTCGGCCAGTTCCGCGGCCGCGATGACGTCCAGGTACCAGCGGCTGTAGTCCTCGGAGCGCTTGGTGATGTCGGCCATGCCGAATCCTTCCCGGGTAGACAGATCCCTGCGCCGACAGGGCGGCGTGAAACAGCGAATTCAAGCGGGCAAGATAACACGAACGACCGGGCAGGGAAAGAACGGCGCGGTGGCGGCGGGCTAGGCGCAGGTGTTGGAGGGGCTGGGGCGCGAGCCCGTGCAGGCGCCCAGCACGAGACCGGCCTGCAGTGCGAGGCCGGCCAGCTCCGTGGCCTGCTCGGCGACCACATCGCCGGCATCGGGCCCGCCGTCGGCGTAGATCACCGCCACGCGACCCTCAAATGTGCTGACCGGCGCTACGGCAAAACCCGTGCAACGGGCCGCGTCGAGAAGGTCGTCGCCGACCAGATGAACGTAGGCTTCATTGCTGGCCATGGGCACGTGGAAAGTGCGTTGCTCGATGACCGCCAGGGCCAACGCGCCGGTCTCGCGGCGCAAGGGCAATTCCATGCGGGCGGCCAGGGCCTCCGCCCCGATGCCCGCAGACAGCCAGGGCCGAAGCATGCGTTCCTCACGGTCGACCCTCAGCAGCAGAACCCTCTCGAACCCCAGGATCTCGACCGCACCCTCGAGGATGGCCTGCAGCATGTCCGTGGTCGGGCGACCGTCGGCCAGACCACGACCCACCTGCTGGTAGAGTTCGAGCTGCCTGGCCGTGCGGCGAGCCACCTCCTCCGCCGTCATGCGTTGGGGCGCCACGAGGGCACCGCCGGCGGCGTTGACCAGGCTGCCGTAGTCGCGCAGGTCACCCACCTCGACACCGACCAATTCGGACAGTTCCCGCACATGCTCCAGCGCGGCGGCGTGGAGGTCCTCCATCCGCCCCTTCGGGATGCCCAGGGAACGGGCCGCCTTGCCCAGGATCTTCTGGCGCCGTCTGCGGTCGCCGACCCCCACGGCCAGGTACGCCAGGGCGTCGGCGAAGACGATCACGCCGAGATCGGGTGCAAGGTTGCGAGGCGGCCGCACGGGGTTGATGTCGTGGTGGTCGCCGATGATGGTCTGCAACTCGGACGGCAGTTGCCAGCGCGCCGCCAGGCGACGTCCGGCCCGATCGTGGGTGATCCCGAAGTGGCGCTGTTCGGCCTCCAGGCAGGGGACACCCCGGGCCTCGTCGGCCACCACCTTGTCCATGGCCTCGGGTGAGTACTCCAGCAGGACGACCTTGCCGATATCGTGGATCATGGCGCCGACGAAGGCTTCCTCGGCGTTCAGGCCGGGAGCCGCCTCGGCCAGGGCCTGGGCGAAGCCCGCCGTCACCAGGGAATGGCGCGTGATCTCGGCCAGCCAGGGCGACCGGGAAAGCTTGCTCATCATGTCGAACACCGACATGCCCAGGGCCAGCTTGCGAACGGGGTCGAAGCCCATGTGGATGACCGCGCGGCGCACGGTGCAGACTTCCTCGTCGATCCGGTACATGGCGCTGTTGACGGCCTTCAACACGCGCATGGTCAGGGCCTGGTCCCGCAGGATGCAGGCGGCCAGGTCGTCGGCGGACGAGCGCTCGTCGTTGGCCACCGTCTGGATGTCCAGAAGGATGCGCGGCAGGGAGGGCAGTTCGCCCATCTTCTCGATCTGTGCGAAGACGTCCGCGGAGGACATGACAACCGCCGGGTCGGGGTGCGCCGGCCACGAATGCCCATCCGCGGTCCGCCACGCACCGGTACTCTTCCAGGTATCGGCCTGGCGGGGTTCCACTTGAATCGGCGGGATCAGGCGTCCTTGGTGGCGAGCCAGTAGCGCTCGGCAGGATCGATGGCGTAGTGGTCCCGTTCCGATGCCGGCAGGACGTCCGCGGCGATGTGCTCGGTCACGGTCCAGCCCGGGCGCTCCAGCAGGTGACCGAAGTCCGGGGCGAACTGCCAGGCGTGGGCGTGGGCCCGGTGCGGATCGACGGGGATGCGTCGGCTGTGGGCCAACCCCTGCTCGAAGGGAACCTGGATCCAGGCCATGCCGCCGGGCCGCAACACCCGCAGGATCTCGTCGACGCACGTGTCGAGGTCGGGGATATGCTCCAGGACATGACTGCAGAAGATCCACTCGACCGCACCGGTGGCCAGGGGGGCGTTGCGCAGATCGGCGGTGAAGTCGGGCGAGAAACGATCCTCGCCGGCATCGATGTCCGAACGGAAACAGCGGCTCAGTCCCTCGTGCTCCAGAACGTAGCGCACCGCCGTCGAGAGGGAGAAACCGACCATGACCTCGGGGGACCAGCCCGGCCGTCGGGCCAGCTCCTGTCGCACGCCCTGGACCAGGAGGCGGTGCCGGTCGAAGGAACCGCAGTCCGGGCAGATGCAGTGGCGGATGATCTCGTCGCCGGACAGGAAATTCCGCATGCGGTGGCCGCCCCAGCCACAGACCGGGCAGGAGCGGATCGCCCGGGGCATCACTCCCTCGGCCAAACCCAGGAGAGTGTTCTCCGCCGCGGCCATCACGAGGCGGGTGGCCATGACCGGGTGGCGCCACAAACACGCCGGCGAGTGGCTGTTGAGCAGGGTGTCACGCAGGAATGGCAGGGCGGGCACGGAAACCTCCGGAGTCGTCTTTGGTGCCGGCGCATGATAACACCGTGGGAACCCATGGCAAGCCCAGGCCGTCGCTGAGGGGGGGTCAGGGGCGCCAGACCAGGCGCAGGTTGAAGAAACCGAGGGACGAGTCGTCGGACTGCTCGGCGTGGCGCTCCGGCTCCCAACTGGCCAGGGCTTCCAGGGCCAGCCCCTCGCGCAGGCGCCATTCGCCCATGAGCCAGATCTTCCAGTAGGTGAAGTCGGTGTAGAGGTCGAAGGTGAAGTCCTCCACATCGTCCTCCACGATGACCGCACCGTCCCGGTAGGACCGGCGGCCCACCTCGACGGTCAGGGTGCCGCTGAGGTTCACACCGTAGGATTCGATACCGGCGCGGATACCTGCCTGATCGTAGGTGTCCGGGTTGTCCCCCGCGTCGAAGCGGGCCGCCGCCAGGCCGGCGAGCCAGCCCACACGGAGGATGTCCCCCGCCCGGTAGCCCAGGAACCCCTCACCGCGCCAGGAATCGAACCACACGTCCGACTCCTCGCCGTAGGTCCACACCTCGCTCTGGA
>JAUUZX010000027.1 GCA_030592025.1 bacterium
CTCCGTCACGGGTCATCGGCGGGCGCGGCGAGGAACGGGAAGGAACGTCGGGGAAGGGGCCGGTCGGAAGGGATGGCGCAGGGCAGCGGGGGCTCGTTCGACCCGTCAGAAGGCTTTTTGCAACCCCCGCCGATGCTGCGGGGGCAAATCTCACTCCGAGTCGGGACCGGCGAGGCCAATGCCGTCATCACGGCTACCGTCGAAGCGCACTGACAGCGCGCCGTACCAGACGGAGGAGCGATGGCTCTCGTCCTCGAACTCGTAACGTGCCCGCAGGCCCACGGAGCCCACGTCACCCCAGGGCACCCAGAAGGCGGCCCCCACGATCTGGCTGCGGCGGCCGTCCCGGTCCTCCAGGTCGTAGCCGAAGGTCAGACGCGAACCGCGCCCCCGGTACCAGGCCCACTCGGCGCCCACCTGGAAGCCGTTGGGGAACGCCGTGTCCGCGAGGACATCACCGGTGGCGTCCAGGTGCGCCAGGTAGCCGCCCTGGAGCCAGAGGTAGCTCCCGGCGCCGAGTTCCAACCCACGCCGCAATTGCAACCTCAGGGGCAGGCTCGTCGACGAGAAGGGGTAGGCCCGGTTGGAACCCGACGGCAGCCCGAGGGCCACGCCATAGCGCCAGGAACTCAGCGACGGCAAGGCCACGGCTCCGGTGGCCCCGACCTCGAGGTGGCCGAACTCGCTGGTGATGGTCTCCCCCGGCCAGTTAGGAGCGGTCTCGCTGCCCAGCACCTCGGGCCAGCGCTCCCCCAGGGGGAGCTTGGCCGTGTCCAGGCGCAGGTAGGAGGTGCGCAGGAACCAGGTCGAGCGGGCGCCGGCGGGCAGCACGACGGTCAGGCCGACGCGGTTGACGGCCCAGCGGGTGTCCCCGTCGTCGAAGCGTTCCAGGTCCAGGATGAGGGCCTGACGGGAGGTCGAATCGGCTGACGTGAACCAGGGGATCGGGTCCAGGTGGGGCATCTGGGCGACGGCGGCACCGGCGCACCCCACGGCCAACGCCATCGCCAGCAACGCTGCCCCTGTGCGGCCATGGAGCAGGGAGGTCACCGGGGGGCCTGTTCGATCAAGCGCACGACACCGGCCTCGCCGAAGTAGCACTTGATGATCTTGCGACCGCCGGGCAGATCTTCCTTGGCCACGACCACGCCGCAATCCTCCCACGCCAGGTGGTGGACGCACTGGCCGACCTCGTAGGTCTGCCACGGTCGGTAGGGTTCCGCTGCGGACGGGTCCAGGGCCGCCAGCTTGGCGGCGTACTCGGCGATGGGTTCCGCCGGCTCCGCCGGGGCCTTGTCACCGTCGGTACGGTCCGGAGTCGAAGGAGTGGCGGGGGCGGTCGCCTCCGGCGCGGTTCCCATCCCCTCCCTCGAGGCCATCATGTCGGCGGGGCTGTCCCAGGGCATGTCCGGAGTCGGAGTCTCGGGCGGGGCCACCGGTGCAGCGGCCTCGGGCGCCGTCTCGTCGGGGCTCTTCTCGTTCTCGCTCTCCGCAGCGTCCTTGCCCTTATTCTCGCCGAGGGAACCCTCGAGCTTGGGCAGGAAGCCCTGGCACTGGGGGCAACGGAACCACACGACACCGTCGTCGTCTCCATCACCGGTGGGGACGACTTCCATCTCGAGGTACTGTTTGCAGACGGAACAGAACTGTCTGGACTTCACGATGTCTCCGCACCGGTCAAGCCGTGCCCCTCCATCCTCAGGGCAGGGTGCGGCAACAATCGTCGGCGTCGCGTTTGCTGAGGAATCGCATGCCGCAAACGAGGCACTTGTTGGGACCGTCGATCCGGCCTTCGACTTCCGCCTTGTTCAACAGGCGTTCGTACTTCACGAAACTCTCGTCGCGAACCAGAATGCCATCATCCTTGACGCTGGCCATCGGCTCCTCCTTGGCTCAGTACTCCGTTCGTCGTGGCGCGTTCCGATCGGAACGTTCCGACCGGACCCTTGGGGCGCACCTTCTCACGACAACGCCGCATGGTAGCGGATCACCGGACGCGAGTCAACCGGGTCGGTCCGATTTTAAGAAGGGGGTCAGGATTCGGCGGCGAGAGCCGCGAGATCCTCGTCGTCACGGGCGGCCATGATCTCCTCGACGCGCATGAGGTCGGCCAGGTCGCCGAGCCCCAGATCCTGGGCCGAGGCGAGGGCCTCCAGGAGGACGCCGGCGGTGGCCTCGGCATCGGCCGCCGCGCGGTGGGGGTTGTCGTGCTCGATGCCGAAGTGCTCCGACAGGTCCACCAGGCTGCGGCTGGCCAGGTCCGGCCAAAGCTGACGCGAGAGCTGCAGCGTGCAGAGTCCGGTCACGGCCGGACGGGCCAGCCCGCGACGTGCGAACTCCCAGCGCAGGAAAGGCAGGTCGAAGCGGATGTCATGGGCGACGAAGACCCGGTCGTCCAGCAGCGCGAAAAGGTCCGCGGCGATGTCCGAGAAGGTCGGGGCGCCGGTCAGGTCGCGGTTGCGGATGCCCGTCAGCCGCGCCACCCAGGGCGGGATGGTCCGGTCGGTCCACACGAGGGTCTCGTAGGTCTCGACGACGAGGCCGCCGCGCACGATGGCCACGCCCACCTCGATGATCTCGTCGACGCCGATCACGCTGCCAGTGGTTTCCAGGTCAACCACGGCGAAGGTCGTGTCGTCGAGGGCGCGGCTGAGGAAGTCGCCGTCCACCACTGCCCAGCGGTTGTCGTGGGTGCGGACGAAGCGGTCGTCACTGCCCAGCAGGGCGCGCACGACCACCTGGGTCTCGGGCATCTCGTGCCGACGGGCGCCAAAGAGATGCCGCGCCACGGCCGAGGTCGGCCGGGGCTTGGGCTGGGCAAGGAGGAACCCGTGCGCAAGGGTGCGCAATTCCTGAAGTTCTCGGGTGAACATGGTGATGAGTATACCACGGGGCGCACCGGACGGTCAATCGAGCCCGCCCAGGACCGGCTTCGCCCCCGTGCCGTAGCCGACGAGTTCCATGATCTCGACCCGCACCTGGGCGGGTGGATCGCGGAAGCGGCGGCTCGGCGGATCGAGGCGGGACTCGGCCCGGACCCGCTCCGCCACGTAGATGAGGCCGAGGAAGGGCGCGGCCGCATTCACGGCCACCGAGATCTCGCGCCGGGCGGTCTGGATGACCCGGCCGGCGGGCATGTCGGCGATGGTGGTGTCGGTGGCGGTCAGGACCAGCTGCTCGCACAGGAGCTCACGCCCCTCGATGACCCGCGTCGTCGGCGAACCGGTCTCCACGGTGTCGGCCAGGAATTCGTCCTCGAGGGAGGCCGCGATCAGGGGGTTCCCCCGCAATTGCTCCAGGGTCAGGACCGTCGCCCGACCATCCCGCCACTGGTGGGCCTCGATCACCGCGTCCAGCAGGCTCCCCCGCCGGTCCGTCAGGGACGGTCTCACCCGCAGGCGCACGCCGTCCTCGGCCACGGGCACCCTGGTGCCGTCCTCCATCTCGCCCAGGGGCAGGATCTCCAGGATCCAGGGGGCGCCGGGCCCCGCACCGTCGCGACCGAGGCAGGCCAGGCGGGTAAGCCCGTGCTCGCGGCGGCCGCCGGCCATGACCTGGGTGCGGTAGTCCACCCAGGCGCCCTCCTCCAGACGCAGCGGCAGTTCGGGCTGACGCCAGAGGGTGAAGACGTCCAGGGCCATCGACGGCCCGGCCGACAGCAACAACGCCGCGACGACGACCAACGCCAAACGCCGGTCGCCGCCTCGCCGCCGCAGCGGTCGGCTAGTGTTTGATCTTTTCCCAGTAGGTCGCATAGTCGAAATTCGGGCTGTTCTCCTGGTCGTGGCAACGCACGCACGAATCCTTGGCCTGGGCCCCCCACGCCCCGTCGCGATCGTGCTCCGTGCCGTAGCCGTGGCACGCCTCGCACTGGACGTTCACCAGCCGGTTGTAGGGACTCTTGTCCGAGTAGCCGTTGTGGTGCTGGAAGCCGGTCGTGTGACAGACCAGGCACTCGGGCTCGAAGGACTGCCCCTTGCGCCGCAACGTGGCGAAGGCCTGGCGATGGGGGGTCGACGCGTAGGCCCGCCAGGCGTCCTCGTGGCAGGACTTGCAGGCGCGGTCACCCATGAAGTTCTCCCGCTTGGAACCCTGGTTCCTCGGGAACGCCGCCCGCTTGGCTTCCTTGAAGGCCAGGAGCGCGACCTTGTGGTCCGCGACCCGCTGCAGGATCTCCTCGTCATCGGCGATCTTGTCGTTCAGTTGGGTGATGGTCACGTCGACGGCCATGACCTTGCCGTCACTGTCGCGCACGAAGATATCGGCGCGGCCGATCTGTTGGCCCTCGTAGGCCGACGACAGCACGATGACGTCGTCCACCACGCGCTCGTGCCGGGAGCCCTTGTAGGTGTGGCCCATCACGACCACGTCGATGCCCCTCACCTCGCGCAGAACGGTTTCGGTGACGCCGTCACCCAGGTGGCCCAGCAGGATGATCGTGTCCGCTTCCTTGCGCAGGCGCGGCAGGAGTTCGCGCAGGGTCGCCACCGGATCGGCGACCTCGAACGCCGCGTCGCCCGCAGCCATGGTGATGATGCGCTTCTTGGGATCGAGCACGCTCACGATGCCGAAGCGGATGCCGCCCCGTTCCAGCACCAGGTACTCGGGCACGATGAGCTCGTCCCCCACGCGCACGTTGGCGCTGGTGAAGGGCAGGCCGTGGGTCTCCATCATCTCGTGGAGGAACGCGAGTCCGTAGTTGAGGTCGCGCTCACCCAGCCCGATGGCGTCGGGACCGAGATCCCCCGTTACCTCGCACAGGAACTCGGTCTGCATCTTCTCGTTCTTGTTCCGCTTCCCGAACAGATCGCCGCCGTCCAGCATCAGGACCGGCACGCCTTCGTTCCAGACAGCTTCCATATAGGTGGCCCTCCGGGCCAACCCGCCACGCTTGTTGGTCTTTCAGCCGCAGGGTTCGATCTTGCCCTTCACGTCGGTCATGAAGAGGAGGGTGACGGGCTGCCAGGCCCCGTCCTCGGAGGCGTCGACGGCGGGCTGGGCCGTCGCTGTTCCGGACGCCGCCAACATCAGCAGGGCGATGAGGACGGTCAGCAGGGCGGGACGAGCCCCGTCGTGTCCGCGGGCTTCACGCTCGGTCATGTGGAAACCTTTCCCGGTGGTGGATCTGTTGTGCCGCCGGCGACCGGACAGGTCGACCGACGGACGGGAACCGCCGGTACCAACACCTGAGGCCGGTGCCGGGTTCCCATCGGCATATAATACGGGCCCCGCCCGGCAGGAGCAAGATGGCGGAAATGACGAAGGGACGGCCGATGAGCCGTCCCCTCTGTTCCAACGTGGGCAGTTACTTCTGCACGCGGTCCTTCAAGCTCTTGCCCGCGACGAATGCGGGGTACTTGGCGGCCGGAATCGTGATGGAAGCACCCGTCTGCGGGTTCCGCCCCATGCGTTTCTTGCGGTTCCGGCGCTCGAAGGTGCCGAAGCCCGTGATCTGCACCCTGTCACCCTTGGACACGGCGGAAGCGATGATGCCCTCCCGCGGTGCGGTCGAGAACAGCGCGTCGACGGCCCGCTTGGCCGCAGCCTTGGTCATACCCGTCTTCGTGGCCAACTTGTCGGTGAGTTCGGTCTTGTTCATTAACCTCACCTCCTTTCCCGGCCATCAAACCCCTCCCCCCCGGAAACTGTCAACACAAAAAACCCGGATTTTCCAGGCGGGGCGCGGGGTTTCCCAGGGGGTCCGGCTAGAAACCACCCAACCCGGCGCCCGGTGCGCTCGAGTAGGTGTCCCGACCACGGGCGAATTTCAGGTCGGGGATGGAGCGCAGGTAGAGGCGGAAACCGAAGGACGAATCGATCGTGCTGATGGTGCGCGTGAACTCGAGACGCCAGCAGTGCAGGTTGCGGTGCAGGCTGTACTGCTGCTGCACGATCTCGTCGGACACGAGGTTGAAACTCGTCCGGTAGCTGAAGTCCCAGTTCCGCGTCAGGTTGGCCGAAACGCTGATGTTGGCCGAGGCCGTCTTGGACGCCGCCCTCGTCTCGAAGGCGTTGCGGTAGCTGTAGTTCATGGAGGTGTTGATGTTGAAGGGAATGACGCGCCCGCCGTCGGTGGGGTCCTTCGTGTCGCGCCCCCCCTGGTGCCGGTTGGTGCGGTCGTAAAATTCGTTCTGCCGGCCGTCGACACCGTACAGGCCATCCTCCTGGTCGAACTCGTCCAGGAAGAGGTCGTCCAGCTCGTCGGTCGTGTCGGCAAGCGCTTCGGCGGGCAGCCCCAAGCGGTCGATGGCCATGTTGCGCACATCCTCCGGCGGCGGCGCCACGTCGCCCAGACCCAGGCGCCCCGAGAAGCTCAACCCGTAGCTGAAGTGGGTGGACTTGAGGGACAGACTCTCCGGGTCGATGGTGTTGCTCACCTTCAATTGGAGGTAGCGGGCCTTCCCCGGCTTGATGACCACGTTGCTGCCGATGTCGGCCCAGCGGTCACCGACCGGCAGATCGGGGTTGTAGCTGGAGCTCAGGCCCCAGTCCAGCAGGCCGTCGAGCTTCTTTTCGGTGAGGGTCGAGTCCTCCCCGGCCGTGACGTACTTCACATCTAAGCGGTTGCCCAGGCTGAAGCCGTAGCTGGTGGAGTGGAACTGGTGGCCGGGCAGGGCGGGCGAGAGGCGCCAGGTCACCGCCGTGGTGAGGGTGTGGCGGATCGTGCGCACCTTGCCCAGGTTCACCGGCAGCAGGCCGTAGAGGGTGGTGTTCACGCCGGCGGTGAAACGCACGCTGGGGCGGGTGTCCTCGACCGTGGTCTTGATCGGGTCGTAGTGGTAGGTCGTGTCCGTGTCCGCCACGAAGCGGTTCCCCGTCGAGTCGATCCGCGACCAGGCCTGGGACGCGCTGGCGCTGGCGTTCACGTTGAAGATGCTGATCCGGTCCGGCCTCACGGTCAGGGACCAGTTGCCCTGGGCGTTGTACTGCCGCGTGGTGACGAGCTCGTTCTCCCGTTCGTCCAGGCGCGACGTGTAGCTGTGCTTGAACTTGGTGTTGCGGCCCAGATTCCCCAGGAGGGAACCCCCGCCTCCGCGCTTCTGGGGCAACAGTGTGATGTCGCGGAAGCCGAGGCTGAAGGACGGCAGGTTCATGGTCGAGAGCGCCTCGTTGCTCGCGGGGTTGTCGGTGGCCGCGTTGGTGTACTCGCGGCGGCTGGCCGACAGGCTGGCGTTGCCCCAGGTCCAGGCGCGGCTGATGCTGGCGTCCGTGGTCTGCTGGCCGTTGACGATGTGGCGATCGTTGCTGCCCGCGAGATCGTTGCTGCTGAGGCTGTTGCTGGCCAGCTCGACCTTCGCCGTGAAGCGGTAGTCATCGAAGAGCTTGGGCTGGCTGTGGGCCGCCGTAAGGCGCCACTCCGTCTTCTTGACCGACGACCCGAGGCTGACCTTGCGGCTGTAGTTGACGTTGCCGCCGAAGGAGTAGCGCTTGTTGTAGACGTGACGGATGCGCCAGCCGAAATCCTGCCGCTCGTTGTAGTCCGCCTCGAACATGAAGTCCATGTACTCGTTCGTGGCCCAGTAGTACCCGAAGTCACGGATGTAGCGTCCTTCGCGGCTCGACCAGCCGAAGTCGAAATTCGGAAAGAGGATGCCCGACTGCCGGCCCTGCTTCAGGCTCTTGTAGTAGAACGGCAGGGCAAAGACGGGCACGTGCCCGATGTGCATGACCACCGGCGCCGCGACGACCTTGTCATCCATGCGCATCTTCATCTTGTCGGACCAGAAATGGTAGTGGGGGTTCTCCAGGTCGCAGGAAGTCATGCGGGCCGAGCATATCTTGAGGGTGGTGTCCTTGTAGCGGTTGATCTCCTGGCCCACGTAGTAGTAGTCGTCGAAGGACGTCACGCCCCCGGACACGGCCCCTGTCTTGTGCTGGAAATTGTAGCCCATGCGGTCGCCGGCGATGGTCTCGCTGTCCACCACCAGGGGATCGCCCTCGGCGTAGAGTTCGCGCTCGTCCGTGTCCAGCTTGATGTGTTGGGCCGTCAGCAGCATGGAACCGTATTCGAGCTCGCCATCGCCCTCTATGTCGATCTTGCGGTCCCGCATGCCGAAGGACAGGGACCGGCCGCTGTAGGCCACGTCCTGGGCCGAAGCCAGGAAATCAAGATTCGAGCGGCTGGTGTCCAGGCCGGCGCCGGCCAGGGAATCCAACGCCACCGTGAGCAGGGAATCCACCAACTGGGGACGGTCCGGCGCGGGCACCGGCAGCACCAGCCCCATCTCCCGGGCCAGGGAATCGACCTGGGCCAGACGCTGGCTGTCCAGGTAGGCGGTGGCCGTGGCGCCCAGGGAATCCGCCAGCGCCGAATCGCCCGGCGCGCCGGCCAGCAGGTCGGCCAGGCGCCGCGATTTGCCCAGGAGGTCCTCCATGTCCCGGAGGCTGGCGAAGCGGTAGATGCCGTCCACGTTCCCGTGCACGTCGACCCGCTGCACGACCTGGCGGCGGAAGTGGAGCACGATGGTGTCGCCGCTCACGTCGTTGGTGGCGATTTCATCCTCCAGATCCAGCGGCGTGTAGCGGCTGCGCGCATGGCCGACCACCACACTGCGGCGGATCTCACCCTCCTCGAACTCGATGGAGATCGAGTCGCCCTGGAGCACGTCCATGGCCGGCAGACCGCGGTAGAGACCGGCCAGGCTGTCCGGTGAGGTGTCCTCCATGACCGCGGAACCCGTGAGGATGGCCCGATGCAGGAGACCGTCCACGTAGTAGAACTCGATCTCGTCGCCACGCATGATGCTGCCGTCCTGCTCCACCACCGGCGCGCCCGTCAGCACGAGGCGCTCGCGGCCGTGGGCCACCGCGGTGTCGGCCCAGGCCCGCATGCGGCCCTGGCGGATGCGCACCGAGTCCGTCATGACGACCCGGTCCTCCAGGCGAAAGAAGCGCATGAGGCCGGCAGTGCTCACCAGGGGGCCGCCCTTCTGTTGCCGGCTCGTGAGCACGGGGTTGCGATCGACCTCCGCCACGTTGCTGTCCGCCAGGAAAACCGCGTGGTCACCGGTGACAAGGTTTTCCGAGCCGGGTTCCATGATGCTCACGTGGCCGAAGGCTTCGCTCATCCCGGTGTCCCGCTCGCGGAAGATGGTGTCGCCGCGCACCGTGTATTCCGGCGTGATCAGCAGGGCCGAGCCCATGAGGCGCATGTCGTTGCCCTCACGCCGCGACTCGGCCTTGGCCCCGGTGCCGATGATCTCGCCATCGATCACGCGCACATCGCCGTAGTAGTCCCCCATGCCCAGCAGGCGCAGGTAGGTGCCCCACC
>JAUUZX010000200.1 GCA_030592025.1 bacterium
CCATCCGCTTCCCGGGAGCCGCCGCAGCGCGGCCTTTTCGCGCGGGCCATGGCCAACCCCTGGCTTGCGTCCCTCGTCGCCACCGCCGTCTACTTCACCGCCGTGCTGCTGCCCTTCCGGCAGACCTACTGGTCGAGCGACAACGTCGGCATCCTGGACGACATCCGGCTCGGGCTCACGGTGTCGTTCATGTCCCAGATCCTGGGCACCGCGCTCTCGGTCCTCTACCTGAACGTGAACGACTCCGTGCCCTGGCACGGGCTGGCGCTGTACCTGGTCCTGGCCGTGGCGTTCTGGGTCGCCCTCGCCGCGCTCCTGAAGTTGCGTCTCGAACCGATGGTGCTCACGGGCGTCGTTCTCATGTTCATGATCTTCTTCGCGCGCTTCGTGATGAGCGTGGGCTACAACGCCGTCAGCATTATCACGGGGTTTGCGGCGCTGTTCGCGTTGTTGGTGTGCATGCGCGGGGACGACCGGCCGGGCTGGCGGACGCTGTTGTTGCTGGGGTTGCTCTTTGCCTGCAGCTATCTGGTCAGGACCAGCGGTCTGCGGGCGGTGGTCGTGTTCTCGGCGCCGTTGGTGGGCTGGCGGGTGCTGCGTCGGTACCGGGTGCGGGTCTTGCCGTTCCTCGTGTTCCTGTTGCCGGTGATGACGGTGATGGCCGCGAACAACATCGCGATCCGCCATTTCGTGAGTGACGAGTACGTCCATTACCGGGAGTGGAACAAGCTGCGGGGCAAGTTCCACGGCTATCCGGTCTCGGCCCTCAACAAGGAAAACGACGCGATCCTCGAAGCCAACGGCTGGTCCAGCCACGACTACGAAGCGCTGCGCCGCTGGATGTTCTTCGACGAGACCAAGTACAACGTCGAGACCATGAGGAACATCTACATCCACTCGGTGCCGCTGACCCGGTCCCAGTTGGCGGGCCTCACGAACCCGTTCCGGGCGATGCGGAGGTTGTTGTCCAGGTATTGGATGTGTTGGGCCGTCCTGGTGCTCCTGGCCGGCGTGACGGCCTGGCCAACCGGCGGCGGGCGGCGGCAGGCGATCCTCGTGCCCATGGGCTTCTTTACCATCGCCACGCTCATGGACGTGTTCCTGCGCTACCCGCCCCGCATCGCCTGGCCCATTTTCGTGGGCGCGATGCTCTACGGGTTCCTGCTGCTGGGGGAAACGGGTACGGAGCGTCGGCGAACCCTGGTGTTGGGGTTGGGGCTGATCGTGCTGACGATCGTCGGCCTGCCGGACACGGTGGGGCGCATCCGGTCCACCCAGGAGAACCAGATAGCCTTCTACCAACTCATGGACGAGGTGCGGGCCTTCGATCCGGCGTTCGTGTTGGCCCAGCCGCTCCACGGCCTCGAGCGTCAGTATCGGGACCCACTGCGGGTCCATCACGACCTGCCGGCCTTCGTCCCCGGTGGTTGGGGGATTTTTTCCCCCCGGTTCTACGGTTTCCTGCGGGACCAGGGCATGAGGAGCGGCTCCGAACTCTGGCCCCGCATCCACGACAATCCGCAGGTGTACGTGATCGGCCGGGAGTCGTTCATGAAGTGGGCCCGCTTCTCGACGCGCCGCAAGAGCGCCTACGAAAAGGTCGGCACCGTGGACGACGAGGTGGGGATATTCCGGTTCCTGTCGCGCCCGGGGAAGGGTGGAGCAAGGTCGCCGCGGTTCGAGGCGCTGAAGCCGTCCCGCTCCCGGAAATCCGAGTCGGTTGACACCCGTGCCCCGGCACGAGACAATTGATCTTCAGCCCACGATGCCAACAAGGAGGCCCTGTCTTGAACCATGTCCGGTCCCGTCAGGCGATTGCCCTGATCGCCCTTTTTATGACAGCGCTTCTCGCCGGCGGGTGCGGCGGTGGATCCGACGACAGTCGGCCCATGTCGACCCCGGTCCAGAAGATCGAGGTGGCGCCCTTCACCTTTGAGGTTCCCGACGTCTGGATGGTGCTTGCCGGGGATGGTGAACGGGCGGCGCGGGCCCAGATCGAGGCGACCACCCGGCGGATGATCGCCCAGTTCGACGACAGCGAGGAGGCGGCGCAGTCATTCCAGGGCCTCCAGACGTTCAAGGCCATCAGCATGCCCCTGGATTCCGGCTGGCTCATGGCCTACACGGCGAAGATCCCACCGCAGGTCGACTACCTGGACCGCATGGAGGTGGAGCAGGAACAGAAGATCGCCTGGGGCATGGAGCAGGGACTCGTGACCAGAGTGGTCGAGGCCGCACGGATCAAAGTCGACGGTGCGGAGGCCATCAAGATCGACACGGAAATGCTCGAGGGAGCCCGCAGCATTGCTTTCTACTTCTGGTCACCGGCGGCGCCGGACCGTGTGGGCACCATCAGCATCGTGGTCAACCCCGGATCCTACGAATACGTGAAGCCGGCGCTCGACGCGTTCATGGCGTCGCTGAAGGTGCAGAAATAGGGGGAGGCGGAGGCCTACCAGGCGCGCGGGCACGAGAACGCCCCCGGATGACCCAAGGGTCGTCCGGGGGCGGTGTCGTCTCAGCCGGCTCAGGGCTGCAGGCCCGTCTGGCGCAGCCACTCGTAGGCCGTCTGGAAGATGTCCGTGCTCGTGCGCAGCCCCAGCTTCTTCTTGATGTGGGAGCGGTGCACCTCCACGGTGCGCGGGCTGATGTTCATGATCTCGGCGATCTCCGAGATCTCCTTGCCCTGGCCGGTGAGCTGGAACAGTTCGAGTTCCCGGTTGCTCAGCGCTTCCACGGGCGAGGCGCCCGCCCCGGCCTTGCCGGCGCCGAGTTGCTCCACGGCATTACGGGTCATGCCCTCACTGAGGTAGGTGCGTCCGCCCATCACGCAGCGGATGGCCTCGAGGATCTTCTCGGTGCCGGCCTGCTTCATGATGTACCCCTTGGCTCCCGCCTTGAGGCAGCGGATGGCGTAGGTGTACTCATCGTGCATGGACACGGCGAGGGTCATGATGCTGGGGTAGTTCTGGGCGATGTCCTTGAGCAGCGTGAGTCCGCTGCTTTGCTTCAGGGAGATGTCGACCAGGACCATGTCGGGCTTCTCGGCCGCAATGATCTCCAGGGCGGACTGGGCGTCCTCGGCCTCGCCGCAGACCTCGAGATCGTCCTCCATCTGGAGGAGCGCCTTGATGCCTGAACGGACCAGTGGGTGATCATCGACGATCAACAAGCGTGTCATACGAAGGCTCGTTTCCATTTTCACTGTGTTCTCCCTTGCCCGGATTGAAACCATCATCCCTGAGCAATCCAGGGGGCGATAAGGGTGTGTGCTCCACACGCGGCATCTAGTCTATCATTTCATCCCAAAAAGGAAAGACTTTAATGATTTCCGCTGAATCTTGAGAGGGTCTTGTCGAACATCTCCGGGAGGGAGACCTCGCAGGCGGTACTCAGGGCGGCCCGGAATGCTTCCCTATCGGCAACCAACCCCAGGGAGCGTAAGGATCCCATGAATTCCCGATGCGGGCGTGCCTGCCGGTAATCCGGCTCCCGGGGCGGGTGGGGTAAGTAACGATCGACGAGATCGAGGTCCGGGTCCACGAGCAGGGTGGTGGCGTAGTAGACCAGATCGCGGCTGCGGTGGATGCAGGAGCCGCCGATCTTGCGATCGCCGAGGACCAGATCCGACACACCGCGTTGGGCCACGTCGGGTACGCCACAGGCGGCCAGGGCGTCGGCGAACCACGTGCTCACCGCGTCGAATGCGGACGTGATGTTGCCGATGCCCGGCAGGGGAAGGCCCACCGCCAGGACGAGGTTCCCCGGGTCCAGGACCACGGCACAACCGCCACCGGGGCGCCGGTAGAGCGGCACGTCGTCGGCCGCGATGGCCGTGGTGTCGATCTCGAGTTCCTGCCGGCTGCCCCGCCCGATGACCACGGCCACACCATCCCAGGTCGTGAGGCGGCAACGGGGCGCGCCCTTTTCGGCCACGCCCCGCAACAGGTCGTCGTCCAGGTCGTAGGGGATCGTCGGCAGGTGGCCCGTCATCGGACCTTGCGCGGCGGGTTGACGTGCACCGCTTCACCCGCTGCCACCTCGGCCGCTTCCATGATGGCTTCGGAGAGGGTCGGGTGGGGGTGGATCGTCACCATGATGTCCTCGAGGGTGGCGCCCATCTCCACGGCCAGGGTGCCCTCGGTGATGAGCTCGCTGGCCATGGGGCCCACGATGCCGAGGCCCAGCACCAGGCCCGTATCCGGCTCGGCGATGATCTTCACCAGGCCGTCGGTACGACCCAGCGTGCGGGCCCGGCCGAGGGCCGACAGGGGGAAACGCCCGATGTTCACCTCGATGCCCTGCTCCTGGGCCTCGCGTTCGGTCAGGCCGGTCCAGGCGATCTCCGGGTCCGTGAACACGACCGCCGGGATGGCCCGGTTGTCGAAGACGGCGTCGCTGGCCGCGATGACCTCGGCGGCCACCTTGCCCTCGCGGCTCGCCTTGTGGGCCAGCATGGGGCCTTGGGCGGCATCGCCGATGGCGAAGATGGTCGGCTCGGCCGTGCGGCATTCCTCGTTGGTGATCACGTGGCCCCGCTCGTCGGTCTCTACCGCGGTGTTCTCCAGGCCGATGTCGTCCGTGTTGGGTCGGCGGCCAATGGCCACCAGCACCTGGTCGTAGTGCTTGGTGAGGGTCGCGCCCGCGTGGTCGATGGTCACGTCGAAACCGCCGCCGTCGGTTTCGGTGATGGACTGGACCTTCGAGTCGACCATGATCTCGCCCAGACGCTCGCTCACCTGCTTGACCATGATGTCCACGAGGTCCTGGTCGGCGCCCATGAGCAGGCGGGGGAAGAA
>JAUUZX010000094.1 GCA_030592025.1 bacterium
GACCCCCCTGCAAAGGGAGATCAAGGCCGTCGTGGACAGCGCCCATGGGGCCGAGGCCCACCTGCTGAGGGAGCTGGGGGAAGGCGCCACCGCCGACCATCCCGCCATGCGGCGATTGCGCCAGGGCACGACCCTGCGCCTGCTGGAGATCCAGGCCCGCCACGCGGCCGCTGCCGGGCAGCAGGGTCTCGAGCGGAGGATCCGTGCGAACCTGGCCGATCTGCGGGACCGCATCAGAGCCGAAAACCCCGCAGGGGATCCGGGCCGTCGCCGGGCCGGTTGACGTCCGCGCACCCTTCGCCCACAGTCTCTCCGTACCGATCGTCCACGGTTCGAGGGGAGACGCATCATGGCCCGGCTCAATCCCTGGCAATTCCTGGCCGGACTGGCGCGCATCGTCGCGGCCCGGCCCCGGCAGCCCGCCTCCCTGGTGGGGAACGAACTCCTGCGCACGGTCCTGGAGCGGCGCAGCGTCCGTGACTTCAAACCCGACCCGCTCCCGGACGATGTCTGGGGGGCCATCCTCGAAGCCGGCCGGGTGGCGCCCTCCACGGTGAACCTCCAGACCTGGTCCTTCAGCATCTTCACCGGCGACCAGTGGCGCGGATTCTTCGGCACGCCGCCACCCTTCGGCGCGGTGCGCCTCGTCGTCGTCATGGCCGATACCCATCGTGCGCGACGTGTCGTCGAGGGTTTCCCTCACGCCCCCCTGTGCAGCCACACCGTCGGGGTGATGAACGCCTCCCTGGCCGCCATGAACATGACCGTGGCCGCCGACGCCCTGGGCGTGGCGTCGGTCATGGCGTCGGAGACCGGTCGCACCGGGTTCTACGACGCGGCCTTCCTGAGCGACAAGCTCGCCCTGCCGGCGGGGGTCGTGCCCATCATGACGATAGCTTTCGGGTACGCAACCAGGGGCCGTCCGGCCATGCCGCCGAAGCTGCCGTTGGCAGGGGTGAGCTTCCAGGGGGTGTACCGGGAGACGGATCAGGAAGCCCTGGATGACTGGTACCGCCAACAGCAGGCCGGGTTTCAGGCGAAAAACCGGGGTGATCGTTTCAGCGGACAGATCGCCTACTACAACCGGCGCATGAACGAGGCGGAGGCGGACCTGGAACGGCTCATCCACCGCCAGGACGAGGTTGGCTGAGGGAGCCTGTTCAAGGGGAGGTGAGCCGGCCGCCGATGTCGCCGTCCATGGCCAGCATGTGGGCGAGGTGGGTGGGTTCGATGTCCATGAAGGAGGGCTCGCGACCGTCGCGGAAGAGCACCCAGCGCTTGCCGGCGGGCAGTTCAGCCAGGTCACCGTCCGTGGCCTCGACCCCGGCGTGCCCCTCGCAGAGGCAGATGCAGGTCACGTCGTCGTTGCGCACGATCGAGATGAGGGTGCCGTGGACCATGGCCTGGCCCTCGTCGGTGCGCACGATGATCCCGCCGCCGGCCAGGTCGGGGCCCGTGCGCAGGCTCAGGTCGCCCGCGGCCAGGTTGGCCTCGACGGTGCGCCGGAACCAGCGACCGGGGCGCTCCGGGAGGACCATGTCGGTACCGGCGGCCAGGCGCATGGCCAGGGTGCCGGGGTAGATCAGGTCGAGGGACGCGCCTTCGCCCACCTGGACCCGGGTGCCCACGTGGAGCAGGCCGTTGATGACGCCGGTGCGGTCGATCGTCACCTCCCGCCCGTTGATGACAACCGAGCCGACGCCGTTGGTGCCCACGAGTTCGGGCCCCGGCAGGCGGTTGAAGCCGAGCAGGGCGAAGGTCACCACGGCAGCGGCGGCCAACGCCGACCAGCCCAGCCACACGCTGCCCAGGCGCGAATCCGCACCGGTCGTCGTCGCCCGGGTTTCCGAGAGTTCGCCGTCGTCCAGATCACCCGCGACGAACCGCTCCTTCAGGAGCGCGCGGAAATCCGCGTTGGCTTCGGGACGGGGCAGGCTGCCCACGGCGTCCTTGGCCAGGCGCTGCTGCTCGTCGAGGTCGTTGAAGTTTCGGTCACTCATGGCCATACGTCCTGAAGCAATTCTCCCAGACGGCTCAGGGCCCGGGAATAGCGTTTTCTTACTGCGGCACTGCTGGCGCCGACGATCTCGGCGATCTCCTCGTGGGCCAGTCCTTCGTAGTCTCGTAAAACCACGATTTCACGCAACTGGTCCGGCAACTCGTCGAGAGCCTGTTGCACCAGATCAGCCCGTTCGCCGGCCAGGGTCTCGGCCTCGGGTGTGGGGCCGTCGCTGGCCAGGGGCGGAGCCGTGTCGGGATCCGCGTCGATCGAGATCGACTGCCGGGCCACCTTGGCCCCGAAGGACCGCCAGTAGTCGCGGCAGAGGTTGGCCGTGATCGTCCGCAACCAGGGTCGCGGGTCCCGTTCCGTATCCAGGGTGGCGGCCGCCCGGTGCAGTCGGAGGAAAACCTCCTGGACCGTGTCCTCAGCGGCGTCCCGGTCGCCCAGCATGCGGAAAGCCAGCCCGTACACGTCGTCGAAGCAGGCCTCGAAGAGGGCGGCCAGCGCCGACGGGTCGCCCCGGCGCACACCATGGAGCACCGCAGCCGGGATGGGCTGCCTCGCAAGGTTCTCGGTGGTGCGTGAGGCCTCTGTCATAGGTACGGAACACCCGGGGTGGTTGTGTCAGGTTTCGTGGAGGGGATTCCTACCCCACCGTCGGCAACAGGTTCCGGGACGTTCATGGGGCAACCGGTCTCGCCGGCGCTACCCCATGTCGCCGGTCGAATCGGCCGGCGCCTCCTCGGCCACCAGCTTGAGCCGGGCCAGGCCCTCGTCGAACATGGGGCCCACCAGCATGTCCATGAGCAGCCCGACGTAGCGTCCCGCCAGGTTGTAGCCATGGTCGCCGACGAGTTCCCAGGTGACCTGGAGCCCGTCGGCCACGTCGCTGTAGCGCATGGTGCACGCCATGGTCTCGTCACCCTGGTTCAGGACCAGGTCGAAATCCACGCCGCGGTCGGGGTTGGCGCGGACGAAGGTCAGCTCACCACGGCCCTTGCTCGACGTCCAGCTCTGGTGGGCGCCGGCTCCCCGGGTGATGTCGCCCAGGGTGATGGCGAGATCCGGGTCGGCGCGGAACCAGGGTGTCCAGCGCGGCCATTCCTCGAGGTTGGTGCACAGCTCGTGGACCCGCTCGCGGGAGGCGTCCACGACGACGCTGCGGCTGATGGTGTAGTTGCGCGGCAGGAACAGGCCGATCACGACCACCAGCAAGGTGGCGAGGCCGACGCCGAGCCCGACGCGCTTCAGAACGGGAACGAGCAAAACCGGTGTCCTTTCGATGCCCGCTAGCGGGTCCAGCGCGTGATCCAGGACATGACCTCGTCATGCCACTGGATCGAGTTGTGGGGCTTGAGCACCCAGTGGTTCTCGTCGGGGAAATAGAGCAGACGCGCGGGCACGCCCTGGCGCCGCAGCGCCGTGAACGTGCTCAGGCCCTGGGTATCGACGACCCGGTAGTCCAGGGCGCCGTGCACCACGAGGGTGGGCACATGCCAGTTCTGGACGTGGTCGGCGGGGTTGTGCAGGCCGTAGTTGCTGCCCGCCTGCCAGGGGGTGCCGCCGTGCTCCCACTCGGGGAACCACAGTTCCTCGGTGTCGTAGTAGGCCATCCGCTCGTCGAGGTTCCCGTCGTGGGAGACGAAGGCCCGGAACGCCTTGGCAAAGGGTTGGCCGTGCATCCAGTTGATCATGTAGGCGCCGTAGCTGGCGCCCGACGCGACGACCCGCTCGCCGTCCATCCAGTCGTACTTCTCCAGCGCCGCGGCGAGGCCCTTCTCCAGGTCCTCCAGGGGACGGTCGCCCCAGTGGCCGCTGATGGCGTCGGTGAAGGCCTGGCCGTAACCGGTGGAGCCGTGGAAGTCGACGGCCACGGTGGTGAAGCCCGCCCCCACGTAGGCCTGGGGGTTCCAGCGGTAGTGGAAGTCGTTGCCGAAGCTGCCCTGGGGGCCGCCGTGGACCAGGAAGGTCACGGGCCACTTCCGGCCGGCGGCGGCCTCTTCGGCGCTCCAGTCGTAGGGCTTGACCACGTAGGCGAAGACGGTCTCGTCGTTCCAGCCCTTGAAGGTGAACTGCTCGGGCTCGCCCATGAGGGCCTGGGCCAGCTTGTCGCCGTTGAAGTCGGTGAGCTGCTTCAGGCCGCTGCCGTTGGTCTTGATGGTGAACAGCTCCGTCGGCGACTGCAGGCTCTGCAGCCCGAAGATGAGCCGTCCCTTGAGCAGGTCGACGCCGGAGTGGCGCCCCATCTTGTGGACCATGGTCGCCTTGCCCGTGCGGGTGTCGAGCTTGAAGAGGGAACGCTGGCCCAGGCAGCCCGCGCTGAAGTAGGCGGTGCGGTTGTCCGACGCGAACTTCAGGCCGTGGGGGCTGAGGTCGAGCTCGCGGTCGAGTTCGTCGGTCTCAAAGACGACGTCCACCCGGCGCATCTCCCCGCTGGCCCAGTCGGTCATCTCGATGTGGAAGCGGTCGGCCTCGAAGTCGGGGCGGTCCATGGCGAGGTGGACGAGGGTCTTGCCGTCGGGGGTGAAGAGGGGCTCGGTGTCCCAGGCCTCGTTGGCCTCGGTCAGGCAGCGCATCCCGCCGGAGCCGTCGGTCTTGACGGCGTACAGGTCGTAGTCCGTGCTCCAGGCCGGCTGGCTTCAGGGGAGCACCTTGGCGGTGAAGACGACTTCATCGGCGTCCGGGGTGACGGCCACTTCCTCGAGGCCTCCCCAGGGGCGGGTGGGGACGTCGGTGTCCAGGTCGGGCATGAGATCGACGGGGTCGTTGGAACCCGCGGCCAGCATGAAGAGGTGGCTGCGCTTGCCGTCTTCCCAGGTGTCCCAGTGCCGGAACATGAGCTCGTCGTAGGCCATGCCGGTGGTGGGGTCGTCGGCGAGTTCGGCGTCCCGGTCCAGGGTGCCCTGGACGCCCAGGCCCGGGTACACCTCGAGGGTCAGCAGGAAGCTGCGCAGATCGGGCACGACCATGAACGAGCCGATGTCCAGGGGCAGGTCGGTCATGGCGACGGCCTCGCCGCCGGTCGGGTCGATCTGCCAGATCTGGGAACTGCCGCCGCGGGACGACAGGAAGAAGAGATGGCCGTTGAGGCACCAGGCGGGGTTCCAGTCGGCGGCCTCGTGGCTGGTCAGGCGCTTGGTGGTCTTGCCGTCGGTGCTCACGAGCCAGATGTCGGTGAGACCGCCGTTGGACTCCAGGTCGGTGCTGCGCACGGTGAAGGCTGCCCAGGCGCCGTCAGGGGAGACCACCGGGCTGCCCAGCCGCTCCATGGCGAGCATGTCGTGGACGGAGAACGGGTGGGGCTCGGCGGTTTCCGTGTCGGCGAACGCGACCGTCGCGCCGATGCCAAGGATGGCGACAAGAGCAACGAACATGGCGCATCTGATCTTCAAGGCCAGACCTCCCGGGGGCGTCGGTGTTCCTAGTGGGGACCGCGCACCAATATAGTTCATGGTGCCCCGGGAGACGAGAATCCGCTGGCGACGGGATGACGGCGCCCTGTTAGGTTCCGGGTCGACCCGCGCGCCCGAGGAGCATCGCCGTGGCACCTGCGCCTTTCCCCAGTCCGACCTCATCCGCCCGCCCGCGCCTGCTGGCGGTGGACTACTTCCGCGGCCTGACCGTCGCCCTCATGATCCTCGTCAACAACCCCGGCAGTTGGGCCCATATCCTGCCGCCCCTGCGCCACGCCCGCTGGCACGGCTGCACGCCGACGGACCTGGTCTTCCCGTTCTTCCTGTTCATCGTGGGGGTGGCCATCGCCCTGAGCCTCGAGCGGCGCCGGATGGCGGGGACCCCCCGGGGGATCCTGGCCCGCAAGGTGGTGCGGCGCGCCCTCGTGATCTTCCTGCTCGGGCTCCTGCTCAACGGCTTCCCCTTCGGCCTGCCCCTCAGCGCCAAGGCGGCGGCGGCCTTCACCTGGGGCGACGTCCTCTCGGCGTTCACCGGCCTGCGGGTGATGGGCGTGCTCCAGCGCATCGCCCTGACCTACCTCGCCGTGGGCCTCATCGTCGTCGTCACCGACCGGGCGCGGTCCCGCCTGCTGGCCGGCGCCGCCTGCCTGGTGGTCTACGAACTCCTCATGCGCCTGCCCCTGGTGGAGGGCTGGGGCGGGGGCAGCTTTGCCTTGGCCGACAACTTCGTGCGCTGGTGCGACCTGACCGTCCTGGGAGAGGCGCGGGTGTGGCAGGGCGCCGGGATGCCCTTCGAATCCGAAGGTCTCGTCTCGACCCTGCCGGCGGTGGTGACGACCCTGCTCGGGTACGGGGCCGGGCGGTACTTGTGCCGGATGACGCCCACGTCGGGCCGCCTCGGACGCCTGGCCCTGTGGGGTGGTGGCGCAGCGGCGCTGGGTCTGTTCGGCGCCCTGGTGGAGCC
>JAUUZX010000505.1 GCA_030592025.1 bacterium
AACGGGACCCTCAGCGACGTCCCGGACGAGAACAAGACCCACTTCATGCTGCTGCTGCCCCAGATGGGCGGGGACGTGGCCATGGCCGCGGCCACGACCATGTTCGCCCTCGACGGCGTCCACCCCAACAACCACGGCTACAGCGTCGTGGCCAACGCGTTCATCGACGAGATCAACGTGGTGGCGGGCACCAACCTGGCCCACGTGGATCCGAGCGCGCTGGTCTACGACCCGACCTACGGACAGGGTGATGTGCCGGCCAAGGTCACGGGGATACCCACGCTGTCCCCCGAGGCTGCGGAACAGATGACGGCCATCTGGCGTTAACCCGCCTGACGATGTCGCGACCAACCGGGGGAACCCCAGCGGTTCCCCCGGTTTCTCTTTGGCACCCCGACAAACCTTGGATTTCGCCGTGCCGAGATGCCTGATTGGGTGTATTTTCGATACGGTAGATCTCCTCCAACCGGGTCGGCGAAGCCGGCCGGAAAAGGCACGACCCCATGCGCGTGTACAGGAGCGGAGCCGGATTCGGCGGCCGCCAGACCACCTCGGCCGTGAAGGGCCTGATCATCGCCAACGTGGCCGTCTTCGTCCTGCAGACGCTGCTGGGCGCCGGCCGTGGGGGCCACATCGGGCTCGTCACCGAGTGGGCGGCCTTTGTCCCGCGTTGGGCGATCTTCGGTGGGCAGGTGTGGCGTTTCGTCACCTACATGTTCCTGCACACCGATTTTTGGCATCTCGGTTTCAACATGTTCATCCTGTGGATGTTCGGCTCGCAGATCGAGGCCCTGTGGGGACGGCGCTCCTTCCTCACCTACTACTTCCTGTGCGGCGTCGGCGCGGCGGTGGTCTACGGCCTGTTCAATCTCTTCGGTTACGACTCCATGGCCCCCATGCTCGGGGCGTCGGGGGCCGTGTACGGACTCCTGCTGGCCTACGGCCTGACCTTCCCCAACAACGTCATCTTCATCTTCATGATCCTGCCCATGAAAGCCAAGTACGCGGTGCTGATTCTGGGCCTGGCCGAGTTGTACTTCTCGTTGCCCAAGTTCGCGGGGGGGCACGTGGCCCATCTGGCCCACCTGGGCGGCATGCTCGCCGGTTTCATCTTCCTGCGGGTGACGGCACCGCATCTCGCGCGCTCGACCGGCATCCCCGGCGACCTGGGCAAGGCCTGGCGCCGCTTCCGCATGCGCAACAAGCTGAGGGTGGTGCGCCCCGGCGAGAAGGACAAGGGCAACGGCAAGAGCACCGGCAAGAAAGGTTCACCGGAACAGAAACGGGTCGATGTCATTCTGGACAAGATCTCCCGCGAGGGGCTGCAGAGCCTGACGGACGAGGAGCAGGAGATCCTGCGGCGCGCCGGCCGGCGTTGAGCGCCATGGACCTCAGCATCGTCATCGTCAACTGGAACACCCGGGACCTGCTGCGGGACTGCCTGGCCTCCCTGCCCGCGGCCTGTGGCGAACTCACCACCGAGATCTTCGTGGTGGACAACGCGTCGTCCGACGACTCGGCGGCCATGCTCGTCGCCGAATTCCCCCAGGTCCGCCTCATGGAATCCGGAGGCAACCTGGGCTTCGCCCGGGGCAACAACCTGGCGCTGCCCCACACCACCGGCGAGGCCGTCCTGCTCCTGAACCCGGACACCGTGTGCCCCCCCGGGTCCCTGGCCCGGCTCTACCGCTTCGTCCACGGACGGCCGGGGGTGGGCGTGGCCGGCCCCCGCCTCGTGGGCGCCGACGGCCGGCCCACCATCAGCTGGGGCTACTTCCCCCGGACTTCCCACCACTGGCTGGGCTTCTTCGACCCCCGCCGTCTCTGGCTGCGCGGCGCCTTCGCCGAACGCATCACCGCCATCCCCGACCGCGGCGACCCGTCCCGGGTCGTGGAGTACGTGGTCGGAGCCTGCTTCATGATGCCCCGGGCCGCCCTCGACCGGGTGGGGCTCCTGGACGACCGTTATTTCCTGTACTTCGAGGAGACCGACTGGTTCTGGCGCGCCCGCGCCGCCGAACTGGACGTGTGGTACTGCGCCGAAACCGAGATCACCCATCTCGAGGGCCAGGCCGCCGAGCAGGTGAGCAGCTTCAGCCTCCTCCAGTTCCAGAAGAGCTACCGCCATTTCGTCGCCAAGAACCTCGGCGCTGGACAAGTGTGGAGATTCCGCATGGCCCAGTTCTTCGAGTACGGCGCCAAGGCTTTCTGGCGACGGTTGGCCCCCGGCGATCGCAACCGCGCCCTGGCCTCGGTGTTCTGGGAACGGGCGCGGCTCCAACTCCGCGGAAACATCGAGACAACCCCACCGGAGTAGGCACGATGAGGAAGATGTCCGCGTCCAGCCAGAAGTTGTTGAAGGGGGTTCATCTGGTCTCGGCCGGGCTGTGGTTGTCCTGTGTAATATTGTTGACTGTCCTGCCGCTCATCGCCGGGAGAATCGCATCCGGCGACGAACTGTACATGTACAACTACATCTATCATTTCATCGACATGAATGTCCTGACGCCCGCGGC
>JAUUZX010000455.1 GCA_030592025.1 bacterium
CCAACCGTTTCTTCGTCCACGAGGAGATGGTGAGAGAAGGCGTCACGGCCATGACCTTCCTCCTCGAGGACGACCCACGCCTGCGCGCCACCTACCTGGAGCGCACCGCGGCCTACATCGCCATGTACGAAGAGATGATCGGGCCCTACCCCTACGCCAAGTTCGCGACGGTGGAGAACTGGTTCCCCACGGGCTACGGCATGCCGTCGTACACGTTGCTGGGCGGGCAGGTGCTGCGGCTGCCCTTCATCCCCTACACGAGTTTCGGCCACGAGATCGCCCACAACTGGTGGGGCAACTCGGTGTTCGTGGACGTCGCCTCGGGCAACTGGTGCGAGGGCCTGACCGTGTGGTGCGCCGATTACCACTACAAGGAGCTCGAGTCGGCGACGGCCGCCCGGGAGTACCGGCGCAACAACCTGAAAGACTACCACGCTTACGTGAGCGATCCGGACCTGGACTTCCCCCTGCGGGAGTTCAAGAACCGCCACAGCAGCGCGACCCGCGCGGTGGGTTACGGCAAGAGCATGATGGTCTTTCACATGCTGGACCAGCGGCTGGGGCGGGAGACGTTCCTGGCCGGCCTGCGCCGGGTGGCGTCGGAGCATCTCTTCGTGAAGGCGAGCTGGGATGATTTCCTGGCCGTCTTCGCGGATGTGGGCGACGACCCGCTGGACGGATTCGCCGAGCAGTGGCTCAACCGCACGGGCGCGCCCACCCTCGGGTTGGAGAACGTCGATTTCGGCGACGATGAAGTGAGCTTCACCCTGACCCAGGGTGCGCCGGTGTACGACCTGCAGGTGCCGGTGGTGGTCACCGGCCGTGGGGGCGATGTGCGGCAGGTGGTGTCCCTCGAGGCGATGAAGAACCGGTTCACTGTCTTGGCTCCTGGCGCCCGGCGCGTGGCCGTCGACCCGGACTACGATCTCTTCCGCCGCCTCGACCCGCGGGAGGTCGAGCCGACCATCAGCCAGGTCCTGGCCGAGGAGGAGCCCATGGTGCTGTGCGCCGCGTCCGAGGGCGAGGATGTCGACGTGGCCCGGTCCTTCGGCGAGGCCTGGACCGAGGGCAGCTACTTCCACATGCTCACCGGCGGGAAATTGCCCACGGATCTGCCGGTCAGCGCGGTGAAGAGCAACCTGGTGCTGAACCCCGCCGGTGTCACCGCCAAGGCCTGGGGCCGGCCCGAACTCACCGTGGCGGGCAAGACCCTCATCCTGGAGGGCAAGCGCTACGACCTGGACGACTACGACCTGGTCTACGCCACCGCCAACCCGTTCCTGCCCACGGTGACGGACCTCGTCGTGATCAGCGGTTCGGTGCATCGGCTCGCCGCCCTGCCCCGCCGCCTGAGCCACTACGGCAAGTACAGCTGGCTGCTCCTGCCCGCGGGCCAGGGGCGCGTCATCAAGGGGAACTGGGAGCCGGCGGGCTCCGCACTCGTGGCCGAGGAGACGGGCCGTTGATGCCGCGCCGTCCTGTGGGATTCCTGTCCCTGCCGCAGCCCGGTTGTGCTACAATGGCGATCCAATTGTCGCGGGGCCTGCACCGGGCCCCGCGTTGCGCCCACCGGGCCGCTCCCGGCGCCCGGAAGACCGTGATCCGCTGGTGATTCCATGACGCGAATCGACATGCACCCGGCCCGACGCCCGCACCCCGTGATGGTGGTGCTGTTCGCGTTGATCCTCGGGCTCCCGCTCATCACCGGCTGCAGCGACGACGACCCCACCCGTTCCCAGGGGGCCAGCAGTTGGTCCCATCTGGCCGAACCCGAGTACACCTACCGGGCCGTGTGGGGCGAGTCGGCGTCGCGGTTTTTCGCCGTCACCGAGAACGGCATCGTCCGCCGCTACTGGGATGGCGAGTGGAAGAGCTGGCAGTTCGATCACTCCCGCCACCTGCGCGGCGTGTGGGGCACATCCGGCAACAACGTCTGGGTCGTGGGGGAGGACGGCGCCTGCAACCACTTCGACGGCAACACCTGGGAGGCGGTCTGGACCGGCGTGTTCGACGACCTCCTGGGGGTTTGGGGCTCGTCCGCCTCCGACGTCTACGCCGTGGGCGAGGACGGCGTGGTCACCCGTTTCGACGGCTCGACGTGGACGGGGCTCGACGGCGTCGCCGCCGAGACCCTCTACAGCGTGTGGGGCAGCGGCCGGGACCGGGTCTGGTGCGTCGGCCGTGGCGGCACGATCATCCACTGGAACGGCACGGACTGGGAGGACCAGTCCGGCGCCACCGACAACGCCCTGGATTGCGTGTGGGGCCGGGGCGAGAACGAGGTCTACGCGGTGGGGTCCCTGGGCACGATTCTCCGCCACGACGGCGCCGATTGGACCGTGGAGACTTCCGACACCACAGCTCGTCTCTGGTCCGTCCGCGCCCTGCCCGGCATCGAGCCCGTGGCCGTGGGCGCGGGGGGCACCTACGCGGTGCGCGCCGATGGCGTCTGGACGTCGGAGATCGTCGCCGAGGGCAGCTACCTCTACGACCTGTGGGACGACAGCGACAGCGCGCTCCTGGTCGTCGGCTACAACGGGCTCGTCATGCGCGTGACCAACCCGGCCTGGCAGGTCCTCAACAGCGGCCTGACCCATTGGCTGCAGGACATCTGGACCGCCGATTGCGGCCGCGTCATCGCCGTGGGCAAGCAGGGCGTCGTGCTCATGTCCGACGGCGGGGGCTGGCTGGACATCGCGCCGGACCTCGAGGGCATCGATTACGCCGGGGTGTGGGGCACGAGTCCCGACGACTTCTTCGTCGTGGGCAACGACGGCGTC
>JAUUZX010000087.1 GCA_030592025.1 bacterium
AGCAGCCCAGGTGGCCCGTGAGCAGGAACACGCCCCGCCCGGCCCCGGCCAGGTCCGTCAGGACCTCCATGGTGGACCCGCCGACCTCGTTGATGGGCGCCGCGCCCGCGAGGATCCGCGGCGCCGCCAGGGTGTCGGCCAGGTTTTCCCCGAGACGCCGCACCGACGTCGTCAGGATCCGCTCCCGCGCCCGGGTGTCCAGTTCCGGCAACGCCACCGCGAGGTTGGCCCGGGCCCGGGCCAGGTCCGCCGGTCGCAACCGGGTCGCCAACCGGGCCAGCCCACGCCCGAGAAAGCGTCCAAGGCCGAGAGGACCCCGCTCGGAGATCCCCACCAGCGCCTTCAGGAGCAACCAGTAACCCCGGCGTCGCACGCGCCGCCAGCGGGGCACCTGGGACTGGGACATGGCGCCTCCTCCAGGTTGGGCAGAGCTCGTCTGCCGCACCTTAGTCAGGGGAGCAACATCGCGTCAAGCATGGTTTGTGCCATGCTGACAACTTTCGCAAACACAACTGATTATCAGGGAAGCAGCCCCATACGTTTTGATCTTACATACGGGCAGCAGACTGCTAGAGCAACCCCGCGCGCAGCACGTCGTGGATATGGAGCAGACCGACCGGCCTGTCCTCCTGGTCCGTGACGATGAGCAGGGTCACCGGGCCCCGCTGCCGCTGCTCCATGCGGCGCAACGCCGTGATGGCCAGCATCTCGGGGTCGACGATGGTCGGTCGCGGGTTCATGACCTCGCTCACGGGCAGATCCAGGGCGTCGTCCCGCTCAAGCAGGATGCGCTTGATGTCGCCATCCACGCAGAGCCCCGCCAGCTTGCCGTCGTCGTCGACGACGCAGGCCCCGCCCAGGCACTTGCCCACGAGCTCGGGCAGGCACGCGCGCAGGCTCAGGTCCCGGTGGACCAACGGCAGTTCGTCCCCCGTGTGCATGAGTTCCGCGACGCGCACCAGCAGACTCCGTCCCAACGCGCCGCTGGGATGGAACATGGCGAAGTCCTCGGCCCGGAACCCCCGCAGACGAATGAGGGCCACCGACAGGGCGTCGCCCATGGCCATGGCGGCCACGGCGCTCGTGGTTGGGGTCAGGTCCAGGGGGCAGGCTTCCCGTTCGACGGGCACCGGCAGCACGAACTCGGCCGCGGCGGCCAGGTCGCTGCCCACGGCGCCGGTCAGCGCGATGGTTCCCATGCCGAACTGACGGCAACGGGCCACCAGCGCGACCACTTCCGGATTGCTGCCGCTGCGGCTGAGGGCGATGATCAGGTCCGAATCGCGCACCACGCCCAGGTCGCCATGGACCGCCTCCACGGGATGGATGAACTGGCTGGGGGTGCCGGTGCTCGTGAGGGTCGCGGCCAGTTTCCGGGCCACGATGCCCGACTTGCCAAGGCCCGTGACGAGCACGCGACCGGTGCACTCGTAGACCCTCCGCACCGTGTCGGCGAAGGCCGTGTCGAGCCCCTCACTCAGGGTCGCGAGGGCGGCGGCCTCCTGGGCCAGGGCCTCCCGACCCATGGCGATGATGGCATCGTCCCGGGGCAGCTGCTCCGGAGCATTCCTGGTCACCCGTTGCTCCCTTCGCCGGCCTGCCCGTCGGACGACAACTCGCGCCGCGTCGGGTGCCAGGCCTTGTCGCCCAGGCGTTCCAGGGCCAGGCCGTAGGTGCCCGTGGCCTTGAGGACCAGGTCGGTCATCTCGCGCACCGCGCCCTGGCCGCCTGCCGCCCGTGTCACGTGGAGGCAGCGCTCCCGCACCTCCGGTGGCGCCGCGGGCACACCCACCGGCATGCCCACCCGGTTCAGGGCCGGCAGGTCGATGAGGTCGTCCCCCATGTAGAGCGTGCGGGACGCCTCACAACCGGTGGCGGCGAGGATCTCGTCCAGGGCCGCCGCCTTGTCGAAGCGGCCTAGCTCGATGGCGTCGAAGCGCAACTCCGTGCAGCGGCGCGCCACGATGTCGCTGTTGCGTCCGGTCAGCACCGCGCGCTTGATGCCCACGACCCGGGCCATGACGAGGCCCAGGCCGTCGTGGCTGTGGAACTCCTTGAGGGCCTCGCCACCGGGACCGTAGATGAGGTTTCCCGGGGTGAGCACGCCGTCGGCGTCGAACACCATGAGATGCACCTCACCCAGGATGCGGGCCAGGTCCGGCCCCACCGCGTCGACGACCTCCTGCCGATAGGCGGCGGTGTCCCGGGGCGGCGAGGGGCGGTCGGCGGCGGTCATGCCGTCAGCTCCAGATAGAGGTCGCGGCAACGGACGAGGTCGGCCAGGAGGCCGGCGAAGCTGTCGAGGGGGAGCTGGCTGCCCGCGTCGCTCATGGCCCGGGCAGGCTCCGGGTGCACCTCGAGGAACACGGCGTCGGCGCCGGCGGCCAGCCCGCAGCGCGCCAGGGTGGGGATGAGTTCGGGCTTGCCGCCGGTGGTCACGCCGGTGCTGCCGGGGGACTGGACCGCATGGGTCGCGTCGAAGACCACCGGGTACCCCAGGTCGCGCATGATCTGGGTCGAGCGGAAGTCCACGACCAGGTCGCGGTAGCCGAAGAAGGATCCGCGCTCGGTGAAGAGCACCCGCTTGCCGCCGGCGGCCTCGACCTTGGCCGCGGCGTGGGCCATGTCGGCCGCCGCCAGGAACTGGCCCTTCTTCACGTTGACGACCTTCCCCGTGCGGCCGGCCGCCTCGAGGAGCGAAGTCTGGCGGCAGAGGAAGGCGGGGATCTGCAGCACCTCCGCCACCTCGGCGACCTGATCGGCCTCGGAGGGGTGGTGGATGTCCGTCAGCACGGGCGCCCCCACGGCGTCACCGATACGCTCGAGCAGGCGCAGGCCATCCTCGATACCGGGGCCCCGGTAGCTGTCGGTGCTCGTGCGGTTGTCCTTCGTGAAGCTCGACTTGAAGCAGTAGCCCACGCCCAGATCCGCGCAGATGCCGGCCACCATCGTGGCGGTCTCCAGCATCTCGTCCGGATCCTCGAGGACGCAGGGGCCGGCGATGACGAACAGGGGCTTCCCCGCGCCGATCTCGTGCTCCCCCACCTTCACGGGCACGGCCGCGCTCATGTCGTGGCCTCCCGGGTGGACCGTCCGGCTTCCTGGTGCTCCACCGCCGCGCCCACGAAGGCGCTGAACAGCGGATGGGGGCGGCGCGGTCGGGACTTGAGCTCCGGATGGAATTGCACCGCGATGAAGAAGGGGTGGTCCGGCAATTCCATGATCTCCACGAGTTGTCCGTCGGGTGAGGCGCCCGAGAAAACGACGCCAATATCCTCGAATCTCTCGAGGTAGTCGTTGTTCACCTCGTACCGGTGCCGATGCCTCTCGGCGATCTCATCCTGCCCGTAGCAGCGATGGGCCAGGGAGCTCTCGGTGATCCGGCAGGGCCACGACCCCAGGCGCATGGTGCCCCCCAGGTTCTTGATCCCCTTCTGGGTCTCCATGAGGTGGATGACCGGATGGGGCGTGTCGGCGTCGAACTCGGCGCTGCCCGCCCGCTCCAGCCCGGCGAGGCTGCGCCCGATCTCGATCATGGCGCACTGCAGCCCCAGGCAGATGCCCAGGAAGGGGATGCCGTTCTCCCGGGCCCAACGCACCGCGTTCACCTTGCCCTGGATGCCCCGGTCCCCGAAGCCACCCGGCACGAGGATGCCGTGGCAGCCCTCGAACACCTCGGAGAGGCGTCTGTCCCCGACCTCGGCCCCCTCCAGGTCCTCGGAGTCGACCCACACCTGCTCGACCCCCACATGGTGGGGAATACCGGCGTGGATGAAGCTCTCGGTGATGCTCTTGTAGGCGTCCTTGAGTTCGACGTACTTGCCGACGATGGCGATGCGCACCCGGTCGGCCGGGTTGGCGATGACGTTCACCATGCGTTCCCACTCGGTCAGATCGGGCTCAGGCGTCTCGAGGCCGAAACGGTCGCACATCAGTGCGTCCATGCGCTGTTGATGGTAGTTCAGGGGCACCTCGTAGATGGACTCCACATCCTGCCCGTCGAAAACATACTCCGGCGGCAGGTTGCAGAAGAGGGCGATCTTGCGCCGGGCTTCGTCGCCGATGAGCTGCTCGGCGCGGCAGATGAGGAAGTCGGCCTGGATGCCGATGCTTCGCAGTTCGGCCACCGAGTGCTGGGTGGGTTTCGTCTTGATCTCGCCCGCGGTGCGGATGTAGGGCACGAGGGTCAGGTGCACCGAGACGGTGTCGGACGGGGCGTGCTCCAGGCGGAACTGACGGATGGCCTCGAGGAAGGGCAGGGACTCGATGTCACCCACCGTGCCCCCGATCTCGGTGATGACCACGTCCAGTTCGGGGTCCTGCTTGGCCGGCAGCATGATGCGGCGCTTGATCTCGTCCGTGACGTGGGGACTGACCTGCACCGTGCGGCCGAGGTACTCGCCCCGGCGCTCGTTGGCCAGGATCGTCTCGTAGACCCGGCCGCTGGTGAGGTTGTTGATCTGGCCCAGATTCGTGTCGGTGAAGCGTTCGTAGTGCCCCAGGTCGAGATCGCACTCGGCGCCGTCGTCGAGGACAAAGACCTCGCCGTGCTGGAAGGGGCTCATGGTCCCCGGGTCGACGTTCAGGTAGGGATCGAATTTCTGGAGGATGACCTTCAGGCCGCGCGCCTTGAGCAGGTTGCCCAGGGAGGACGCCGCGATGCCCTTGCCCAGGGCCGACACCACACCGCCGGTGACGAACACGTACTTGGTCATGAAATCCCTTTCTTACCCGTGAAGTACCATGTCTTGCCCGCGAAGTACATTGCGTCGCGGCCGTCGGTCAGCCGCGCTCGGTCCAGAGCCGGCGGACCTCATCCAGGTCGGCCGGCGTGTCCACGCCCACCGGGGCGTCTTCGATGGTGGTGACCAGGATGCGCATGCCGTTCTCAATGGCCCGCAACTGTTCGAGCCCCTCCGCCATTTCGAGGGGCGTTCGCGAGAGATCCAGGAACCTCTCCAATGCCGGTCGTCGGAACGCGTAGAGTCCGACATGGCGCAGGGCGGCGAGGTGGCCCTCCGCTTCCGCCCCCGGGAACATACCGGGTATGGGAGCGCGGGAAAAGTACAAAGCCCGGTCGGCCGTGTCGGTGATCACCTTCACCACGTTGGGATCGCGCCAGGCGTCGGCGTCGGTGAAGGCGTGACCGCAGGTGGCCAGGTCGGCCTCGCGGTCGGCCCGCAGGGCTTCGACCAGGCCGTCGGCCACCGTGGGGTCCAGGAGGGGTTCGTCGCCTTGGAGGTTCAGGATGATGCCCGCCGGGTCGGTGGCCGCCACCTCGCCCATGCGATCCGTGCCCGTGGGGTGGTCGGCGGTGAGCACCGCCTCCAGGCCGTCGGCCGTCACCGCCTCCAGAATGCGTTCGTCGTCGGTGGCCACCACCACCCGGTCGGCGGTGCGCATGCGCACCGCGTTGCGGGCCACGCGCACCACCAGGGGCACGCCGTGCAGGTCAGCCAGGGCCTTGCCCGGGAAGCGCGTGGAACCCCAGCGGGCCGGGATCACCACGAGCACCCTTTTGTCGTCGGCGGTCACGCTCATCCGGAGCCCTCCACACAAGTCCCCTAACCCCCAAACATGGAAAGCCCGCCCCTCGGAGGGGCGGGCTCCCGAACATTTCGTTGCATCGGCCCCTAGAAGGGTTGAATCGCAACCCGCTTCTTCGTGCCGCGGAAGTTCTGGAAGACCACCGTGCCGTCAACGAGGGCGAACAGCGTGTCGTCGCCGCCCTTGCCAACGTGCTTGCCCGGATGGATCCTGGTGCCCCGTTGCCGCACGATGATCGTGCCCGCCAGAACCGCCTCGCCACCATAGCGCTTCACGCCCAGATTCTGGGCGTTGCTGTCGCGCCCGTTGCGCGTGCTGCCACCTGCTTTTTTATGCGCCATGTCGCGCTCCTTATCTCCGTGCCGTACCGTCAGCGACCTGCGCCGCCGGTCAGCGAATCCCTGCTAGGCGTTGATGCCGGTGATCCTGATCTCGGTGAAGTCCTGACGGTGGCCCCGCTTGCGACGGTAGTTCTTCCGACGCTTCTTCTTGAACACGACGACCTTGCGGCTGCGGCCATGGCCGATGATCTCGGCGGCGACCGAGGCGCCGGCCACGGTCGGTGCACCCACGGTCACGTCGGTGCCGTCGGCGAGCAGGAGGACCTCGTCGAAGTTCACGGTCTCGCCCACCTCGACATCGAGGAGGGGCACCTGCATCTTCAGGTCGGGGCTGACCCGGTACTGGTGGTTCTTGATCTTCACAACGGCGTACATCGCGCTTCTTCTCCGCTTTTCAAGCTGTCCGTACCGCACCGCTCCGACGCCACGTGCCAGCGGCACGCAAAAAAGCGCCGGGAGTCACGGCTTCCCGGTTCTCTTCCGTAAGGGAGGTATAATAAATGCCTCCTCCCCCTTCCGTCAAGGAAGCAGACGCAGATTTCCGCTCCGGTCCTTCGCAAATGATCTCGATAGCGACTTCACTTATTCCTTTCCTTGAGCATGATGATGCCAACCGTGCCCTAATGGGATCAAACATGATG